>JBBSQG010000058.1:0-11291 GCA_038258125.1 Solirubrobacterales bacterium | reverse complement strand
TGGCATCCTGCACCATGAAGGTGACCTCCTGCCGCAGGCCCCGGCTGCCGAGAACAGCCGTAAAAGCCCTGCACAGGAGGTCATTCTTCTATCTGGACCGGACGGAACCACCCCGCCCGATCGGTGGATCCGGGCTTAGGCTTTACGTCCAGATCACCAATCGAGCTTGACGGAACCCACCTAGATAGCGGTATGCTGACGAGGTCCTAACGGACATGTCGACGGAGAGTGGCCGCCAATAGCGGTTGCTCCCACGCCGGAAGGTCTCGCACGTAGGCATCGATCCCGCACCCAGCGAAGCGCGATCGTTGTACAACGGCTCCCACGGGACGCTGCTTCGACAGTGGAGACATTACGGACTCGCTGGACGGCGAACACACGTCACGAGTGGCCGAAGAGCGCATTAGCGCCTTCGGTCCCTCGATTCGCCAACCAAGGGAGTAGACATGACCGAATCCGTTGATGCCGCTGTGGCGCTCCTGCGCGAGGTGATCGCCGACCTGCAGGGTCGTGGGCGAACCACGATGGCTGCTGGTATCAAGCCCCAGCTCCAGCGGCGGAGCCCAGGGTTCGACGAACAACAGTTGGGGTTCGAGAAGTTCTCCGAGTTCCTGCAGTACGCAGCCCAGAAGGGCGCGGTCGAGCTCGACCGCAGCAGGGGACAGCCGGTCGTGATGCTGCCCGGCTCCACCGCGCTGGAACCGGTGGCTGCCGTTCGCCGACGCGGCTCTGGACGGAGGCGGCCTCAGATCCGCCCGGATCTCTGGGAGACGTTCACGAACTGGGGGGACTACTGGCGTCGGGCTTGGGACAAGGAGCAGCAGGTCGCGGTTCGCGTGCCGCTCAGTCCCGCAGAGGGCGGAGACGCTTCGACGACGTCACTGCGAACGCTGCTCGATGAGCAGTCTGAGCGTTTCGTTCCGATCGATGGGATACCCGAGGCTGAGCAGGTGGAGTGGATGCGCGAGTTTGCGGAGGCGCAGGGCGGCCGGATGGGGCTACTTCTTCGGTACGCCGTCAAGGAGGAGGAGCGCAAAGCGCATGCCTTCAGCCAAACCGCACGCGAAGAACCGACCGTCTACGCCCGCTGGACCGACATGCGGGTCCAGAAGGTCCTTGACGCAATCGAGGCGTGGAAGCTCGAGCATGGCATCGATGTCGATCCGTGCGTGGCCGCTCGTGCCAACGACGAGTCTGAGCGCAACGTCGCCGCCGTGACGGTGTCGGATGAGTCGGCCATGCGCGCTGATCTGACCGAAGCTCAGCTCAGGGAGTTCGTTCGCGCCGCCGTCGAACATATGACGTACAGCGAGTTGCTCGCCCTCCCGATTCAACTTCAGCACGTCGTCCGGTGCCGAGCGTAAGCCTCGGGATGCACTGGTGTTCGCTCTTCGCGGAATACGGGAGGACGCGCTAGCGCTGTCCGTCTCGCCTTCGATCGAGCAGCTTGTGGGTGACCCCAAGCGGCACTTCGGCGGTCTTGAGCACCGGCTCTCTGGAAGGGAAGGACCGAGGTTGAAGATCACTAGAGCGCCGGCGGTTCTCGCCTCGATAACCGCACAACTCGACGCGTGGCGCGCTGAGCGAGGTGACGACGAGGCGCTCCTCTTTGGAAGCACCGTGACACACCCCGTGCGGATCTATCAGGCCACGGATGTCGCGCCGATGCACGTGGGCTTCATCCTGGTTGGCTGCTTCGCAACGGAGGCGGGAACGCAGGCATGCGTCGTCCGCTGCGCCCAGTCGCAGGTGCGCAGCCGTGACGGTCAACCATTGAGCTTTGGAGACGGGGGTGTCTTCTCGATAGAGGACGAACTCGAGTCGGTCAGGCTGCTGGCGCGCGTGTTCAAAGAGACACAATCCGCGTCGACTCTGGTAGCGAAGGAGCGTCCCCGCCTGCTCGTCGTCGGGGGCAATCGAGAGTCCACAGAAAAGGAGGTGCAGGCGATCGGCGCGGCGTTCGGCTACTCCGGTGAGTTGTTTGGTCGACCAGAGAGTCATCCGGCGCGCGCAACCCAAGCGATCGCAAATCGCCGGGATCTCGTAGCCATCTGGACAGGCTCGGTACCACATCGTCCCGACATCGTCGAAGTCCTGGAGAAGGAGTGCACGAAGCGAGGAGTCCCCACCTTACGGTTGCCGTCCGCGGAGTTGCCGGCGATGCTCGATGACCTTGTGGTCGAACTCCATAGCTATTCGCCTCCCGAGAGTGCGCCGCCGGGCAGCATGTCCGAAGCGCTTGAGCTGGCGAAGGCCGCGTGTCCAAACTTGGTGTTCCTGCCGGAGGCGGATCGTTCCGCTGCGAACTCTCCATTCCGCAGGCCGGGCGACGTGCTGGAGGGCCTCCGAGCCGCGGACGAAATCGTTCGTCGTTGGCGCAATGGCGAGTTGACAGCCGGAGTCCACGCCGCTCTGAAGGAGATGCCCTTCCGCTACGGCTCCGACATCTCGCCGACCGCGAAGGCGAAGTATGGAAGTCACTACGTGGTGCGGTTCAACGGTGGGGAGGTCACGCTCGGGCCGCACCTGAAGTTCGGGAAGAAGTCCCCCGAGTTTTGCGCACGCGTCTACTGGTACGTGGACGACGAGCAGCAAACGTTCGTCGTCGGGCACCTTGGGCGCCACCTTCCAGACGACACCGGCTAAACAGTCAGCGTCAAGCGCCATGGCACGCTGACGTACGGCGCTCCGGTCGAGCGTGAGCCCGATTCGTCGATCTCGTTGCCGACCGAGCAGCGACGGCACTCTGGACGAGCGCATGCGCGACGAATGCTGTTTGACCTTCTCCGTGGCCGCGTGATCAATATCCATTGGCGACGCCCGAACGCCTAGCACCGTTCGGGCGGGTTACGGAGGTGCTCTGCCAACGAGCCGGTTTGCGAGCGACATTGGTGCGGGTCGTCCCTGTCAAGGCAAAACCAACCCTTCAGAACCCGATTCAAACCCGACCCAAAGCCCAGCAACTACGAACAAATACCTGCAAATAGTCAACTACGAAACGAAGGTCAGAGGTTCGAATCCTCTCGGGCGCGTCAGGAAAAGCCCCGGCAAACGCTGGGTCGCGTTTTCGGGGCGTGCGGCGAGGTACGCTTGCCCTTGCCTCGCCCTTGCCACTGCCGGGATTGGTCCGCTGGGGGGCTACGGAGCGGTGCCCGTGTAGTGCTCGGCGTGGTTGCGGTCGATCTGCTCGGCGATGAAATCCTTGAGTTCGTCGAGCGTGTTGAACGGCATGGGCCCGTTGTCGCTGTTGTGGTCCTGCAGGAACGGCGAGCCGTTCGTGTTGAAACGGATGGTGATGTCGAGAGCGAAGCCCTTCAAAGGCTTGCCGCCCTTCTTGCTCTGGTAGCGACGCTCGACGGCGTACGTGGTGCGATCCGCGCGGATCCCGGTCATGGCACTCACTCCCTGACGCGTTGGTGACGTGTGGTCGATTGTAGCCGCGCCACCTACGGTCCGCGCGGCCTGAATCCAGGGGTAGGCCCAGGTTCAGGCCGCGCCGGTTTGGCGCGGTGCTAGGAGGCCTACGGCGGTATCCGGTCACAGCATTCTGAACTATTCATGGTACATCCTGAACACCTGGTACAACTCACGCACTATGCCGCAACCGAAAAGCCCAGCAGCACCGCCGACATCGCCGAAGGCAGACTTTCCAAAGTCTACCCTTGAGCAAGCTCTTGCGATCCCAGGAGCACTTCAGCGCAATGGAGGACAACCGTTGAGCGCCATCGATACGGCGACTGCCCTCGGTATCAGCCCTGGGAGCTCAACGCTCCGGACGCTTTCCGCTTCTTCCTCCGCCTACGGCCTTACGGGCGGCGGCTACAAGTCGACCTTCGCGATGCGAGAGCGGGGTCGCGAGATCGTCGAGCCGATGTCGACCGACGAGAAAGCTCGGGCTCTCGTCGCCGCGGCGCTGACGCCAAACACGTTCAGGTCGATCTTCGACTACTACAAGGGCAAGAAGTTTCCGGAGCGCGAGTTCTTCCTGAATACGGTGTTACGCGAGTTCGGGGTCAAGCAGAACCAGGCAGAGTCTTGTGTCGACATCTTCACGGCGAACATGAAGTTCGTCGGGCTGATCAAGGACACGCCAGGCGGCGCCTGGTTGGCTGGAGACGCGACTCCGCAGGCAACGGCTACGACGCTGACGCCGACGCAAGTCGACGAGGCGGAAGCCGACGCTGCGGCCGACGATGAGGTGATCCACGGGGGCGACGAAGACGGGCCAAACCGTGAGATTGCGCCTGTCACGCAGCGAACCAAGCGGCCCAACCGGATCTTCCTCGGGCACGGGCGCAACCACAAGCCGCTGGATCAGCTCACCAAGACGCTCGACACGATGGGGATTCCATACGCCGTCGCCGAGGACGAGCCGAATGTAGGTCGCCCGATCTCAGCCAAGGTGCGCGAGACTATGGAGCAATGCGGAGCGGCGATACTCATCTTCAGCGCGGACATCGAATACTTCGACAAGGACCAGAAATCGGTCTGGCGGCCAAGCGAGAATGTCTCACACGAACTCGGCGCTGCGAGCGTGATGTACGACGACCGCATAATCCTCTTCAAAGAGGAACGGGTTCAGCTGGCGAGCAACTACAGCGGCATCGGCTACATCACGTTCGAGACGGACGCGCTCGACGCAAAGGTCAACGATCTGCTGCGAGAACTCGTCGCCTTCAAGATCTTGAAGTTGTCCATCGGCGACGACGACTGAGTCAGCGGAGTTCGGTGACGTTGTTGGCGGCCGGGGCTGGCTTGGCGGCGAAGGGCGCGGAGAGGCCGTCTGCGAGGGCGACGTCGACGGACGGCACCATGTGGCCGTAGGCGTCGACGGTGGTGGCGATGTTGGAGTGGCCGAGCCGGTGCTCGACGACGGTGAGGTTGGGCGACACGGCGAGGCTGAGGCTCGCGCACGTGTGACGGAGGTCGTGGCCTGAGCGAGTGCTTGTCGGCGGGTAGGGCTTGGAGGACGGCGGGCTTGAATACGCGCCGGTAGAACGGGCCGTGGCGCATGGGCAGGCCGCTCGGCGTCGTGAAGATGAGGCTGGCGGGCTTGTTGCCGCCGGGAAGGGAAGGGGAGAGGTGCTCCTCGAGGATGGCCTTTGGTGTGGGCGGGGATCGCGATTCTGCGCTCGGAGGCGGCTGACTTGGGCGGGCCGAAGCTCAGGCCGCGCTCGTTTGTTTGGACGTCCTCGGCGGCGCCGTTGACCTCCTTCAAGGCTTCGTCGACGGTGCGCACGCCGCTGAGCAGATCGACGTCGTCGCGGCGTAGCGCCCAGAGTTGCCCGGCGCGCAGGCCGCATGTCGCGGCGACGTACACCGCCGCGCCGTAGTGGGGCATGGAGTCGGCGAGGGATGTGACCTCGGCGGGAGTGAGGACGGTTATCTTGGGGCGCTGGGGGCCAGCGCCGGGCTTGCCGTTTGCGGGAGCGGCGCTTGGGGAGTTGGACGGCGTCGCAGGGGTTCGTCGCGATGTAGCGGCGCTGCTGGGCGGTGCGAGGACTTGGTTGAGGACGCCGTAGATGCGCCTAACGGTGTTGGGGGCGCGGGTCTCGGCGAGTTCGTTGACGTACCAGCTCGCGCCAACTGCCAACTCACAGATCGAGATGATCTGGAAGCGGCGTCCGATTTGGCGATGGGAGTGGCGCTCTGCCAGAAGCTCACGCCGGAGCCCTGCGTGGGACCCTCCCGTCGTGCCCACTCTCCTGATTGGTCTGCGACCGCATCTGATCCCCGCAACGACCATGCCAGCAGGGCAGCTCGAGCGAGCGATGACAGAACCCCTCGCAGAGGGCCGCGACGAGGTCATTTACATGATCTGCAGCCACAAGCGCATCGCCCTCGGCCAGAAGGTCGACGAGGAAGGCCGACACGCCGTCTACGCCGCGAAGGGCGCCATAGGAGGCCCCTTCGATTACGACATGAGCTCGCCGTGGGCACACGTCCGTTTCCCCGACGGGGTGGGGCCATCGAAGCTCGGCTGGGCCGTCATCGACCCTCTGCTTGAGAGCGTTGAAGGACTCGTGTTCGATACATCGTTCGACCCGGCCGCTGACCCCGAAGGCGACGTTGGCAGGCACCGCCATGAGTTGCTGCCGTGGATCTACGACCGACACCTTGAGCTTGACAAGGAACTCGAGGTCGACCGCGGCGACGTGCTGGGAGGCGAGATCAACTTTGCTCTCAAGTACATCGGCAAGGCCGGGAAGGACGCGCTGCTACGGGCGTCGGGCGCTCATCACAAGCTCTCGCTGATCCTCGCGCGGACCCTGGTATATGACCCCGAACGGCTGGTCTACACCCTGCCGTGCGACATCCACGCTCTCAGGGTCGAGTCCGACCAGGCCGGCGAGCGGATTGTCGAGTTGGCGCGATTGGCCGACGCCGTCGACCAAACCCGGATCCCGCGGGAGTTGCTGATCGCTGTCGTCGAAGAGGCTCTCATCGCTGCGGTGGGCGCGCGGGAGAATCACCGCAACACCAAAACCCGCTTGTTTCCGCAGTCCGATGCCGGGGACCGTCTGGTGGCGGCCGGGATCGACCGCGTCGCGATCACCTTCGGCGGCATCCCCGAGCGTATGACGATCACGGGTCGGCATCGTGCGATCTCACGGGATGACAGCTTCCTGGACTTCAGGCTGCCACCGGGCTGAAGATCAGAGCCAAGCGGAAGGGGGCGCGCTGACGTCGAACTGCTGCCCGACAACACCGTTCAGTGCAGAACCAGGGCGGCCCTTGACCGTGTCCCGAACCATGTCCCGAACTCGGCAGAAACAACCCCTCAGAACCCAATCAAACCGGAGCCAACGGCAAGCAACTACGGGCAAAATCCCTGCAAATAGCCAACTACGGAACCGAAGGTCAGAGGTTCGAATCCTCTCGGGCGCGTCAGGAAGCCCCGCATTACGCGAGCCACGCCAGAAGGTGGAGCTTCGGCGATGTGACGCGGCCCCCGGCGAAGCTCGCGCGCACGCGGAACTGAGCGCACCTTGCCGGACGCTTCCACGATCTGCGCCACACGTTCGGGGCGCGGATGATCGCGAAGGCCGACATCCGCCGCGTGCAGGAGTGGATGGGCCATGCCGACGTGCAGACGACGATGAAGTACCTGCACTACGCACCGCGCGACGACGACGTACACGCGCGTGACGCACCCCGACGTCGCTGCGCAGATCGCGCCCGGCCCGATCGCGATCGAGGTCGAACTGCAGCGGAAGAACCAAGCGCAGCTGTACGGGATCCTCGCGATGTACGCCGACATGACCGACGGCGAGGAAGCTCCACTGGCCGGCGTCATCTACATCACCGGAAACGGCGACATCGGCCGCCCGCGCGATGCGCGAGACGGTCGCCATCATCTAGATCACGTAGTGCAACGTGCTACTTTGCGCTACATGAACCAGCCCGTGAGTCTTCGTCTCCCCCCGAGCACGGTCCAGCGTCTCGCGAGCCGCGCTGGTCGCGCCAACCTCGCGCCAAGAACGCTCGCTCAGCGCTACGTGGAGGAAGGGTTGCGCATGGACGACCATCCCCTCGTCCGGTTCGTCGATGGCCCAGCCGGACGACGAGCTCGCTTGGTCGGCACCGGCGTCGACCTCTGGGAGGTGATCGCCGCGGTCAAGGACAACGACGGCGACATCGCCGAGACCGCGGCGTACCTCCAGCTCGCACTCGGGCTCGTGCAGGCAGCCGTGGCGTACTACGGCGCGTTCGTGGCCGAGGTCGACGAGTGGATCGAGCGCAACGAGCACGAGGCCGCCGAGGCGCGCGCCGGGTGGCTCGCCGGCCAAGCGGCACTGCAGCGTTGAAGCTCCTACTCGACGAGATGCTCCCGGCAGTGATCGCGGAGCAACTGCGCGCCCGCGGCCACGACGTCGAGGCGATCAACGGAGACCCGGCACGCGAAGGCTTGTCAGACATCGTCGTGCTCGACCTCGCACGGTCGGAGCGTCGCGCCGTGGTGACCAACAACATCGTCGACTTCCGCCCACTGCATCACGACGCCATCACGCCCGGTGGGCCGGGCCATTACGGCATGGTCTTCATGGCCGGCAACTACCGCCGGACCAAAGCCGATGTTGGACGCATTGTCACGGCGCTGGAGTCGAAGCTTGAGCAGTTCCGTGGCGAGACCGATCTCGCCAGCGGGGAGACCTGGCTCTAGCGTAGGCCCCTTCGACCCTCGGGCAACTTGGCCGCGATAGCCGCCTACGCAGTCAGACCACACGACTCGCGGAGAGGTCAAGTATTCGAGCGATCCGGGCGGCTGATCGCCCCGCCCGGTCTGAGTCGGCGTAGCATTGAGCGTCCATGCGGGGAACCGCTGGCTGCCCGCCCGTGATCGCTATGGATGATCGTCTCAGACGACTGCTTCGCGCGGAGCCGGCCACTGGCCGGAGGGCGTTGATCACCTGGGTCCTGAGAATCCTGGCCGGCGTCGTGTTCGTCGCGTTCGGTGCGGCGAAGTTCGCCGACCACGCGGCGGAGGTGGACGCCTTTCGCGGCTACGGGTTGCCGTCGCCCGAAACGCTCGTCTACGCGATCGGGGTGCTCGAGGTTCTTGGCGGAGCCTTGCTCATCGTGGGGCTTGCGACGCGCTTCGTGGCGATCACGCTCGCAGGGAACATGGCCGGGGCGATCGTCACTTCCGGCCTCCTGCAGGGCGAGGTGATCAGCCTGACGCTCGCCCCCGCGCTACTGGCGACGATGCTCTTCGTGACGTGGACAGGCCCGGGGAGCCATGCGCTCGACGTCCGATCGAGGCATTGAGGAGCGTTGCACCGGAAGGTCGCGGGTCACGGCAGCCGAGGCGCGCTCAGGCGCGCTGCGCGGCGGGCGCGCGGGTTGCCGCCAGCAGGCTCCAGAGCCCGACGAGGGCGATCAGCGCGGCGTACGTGTCGGCGCGGCCCAGGACGGTCACCCAGTAGCGATCGAGCCCGTAGAAGAGGCCGGCGAGGAAGATCGCGCCGCCCACGCCCATCAGGTCGAGCACGAACCCGCGACGTCGGAGGAGCGCGCCGAGCATCGCGGCGAGTCCCATCGCGGCGAGGTAGGCGGCGGGGACGCGGACGTCGAGCCCGCGGTTCTCGGCGAGCAGGCCGACCGTCAGCCCGAAGGTCAGAAACACCACGGCGGTCGACCAGTAGCCGCCGCGCGGCCCGCCGGCCAGCGCTGCCGCGAGGTAGGCGATGCCGACGAAGCAGGGCGTCCAGAAGAAGCTGAGCGGGCCGCTGGCGACGACGAGCTGCAGCAGGCCCGCGCCGGCCAGCAGCGCCACGCCCTGCTTGATGCGGACGTCGCGCGGCTGCTGGCGGAGGTCATCGGACGGGTTCGTGGCCACGGGTGCATGACACTAGAAGCCACTGGTGACGAAAGGATGAACGCGGGCGGTCAACGGGCGGGCAGGTTGAGCCGCGCGTTGCGGTCGCGGGCAGTCGCCTGCAGCCGCCGCGGCCGGCCGCCCTGGACGTCGAGGTAGGCGAGCTCGCGCGCGATGCCGGCCAGGCCGCGCCCGTCGTGGTCGACGACCCACGTCTCCAGTGCCCGTCCGCCACCGCGGGTTGCCACGAGCCGCACGACGCGCGCCTGCTGGGGATGGTCGGCGAGCGACGCCGTCTCGATGACCCAGTAGCCGCCCGCCGACGTGCGTCGCGCAGCGATCCGGTGACGATGGGTGTGCCCCGAGAGCAGCGCGACGACGTTCGGGCTTGCGTCCAGCGCGCCCAGCGCCGCGTCGCCGCCGCGCGAGGCGGTCAGCGGCTGATGGCTGGCGACGATCACCGCGCGGTCGCCGGCGCGCCGCAGCTGCTCGCGCAGCCAGCTCACCTGCGCGGGCGCGACGACGCCATCCGAGCCGCCGGCCCGATCGACGAGGTCGAGCGCGATCAGGCGCACGCTGCGCCCGATGTCGGCGCTGTAGTCGAGCGTCGCACCGCGATCGGGGAGCTCGGCGGCGGTGCGGAGCCGGGCGGCCGCCTGGGCCGGCGTCAGCAGGCGGCGCGCGGGATCGGCGGCGACGCGCCGTGTCGTGCCCAGCTCGGGGTCCTCGAGCAGCGCGCGGATCGCCGCGCTGCGCTGTGCCCCGCGCGTCGCCGCGTCGGGCAGCCGTGGCCGGCCGGTGACGCCGACGAACGCGCGCTCGCCGGTCGCGATCTGCTGCGTGCGTGCGTCCGGCGGCAGCTCGCCCTGCACGAGCAGGTCGTGGTTGCCGAGCACCGGCAGCAGCGGGACGCCGACGCCGCGCGCGCGAAACGGGCGCTGCGCGGCAGCCAGCAGCCCCGGGTGACGCGGGGCATCGACGTCGGGCCGGTAGTAGAGCGGGTCGGGATTGGACGCCTGCTGCACGCCGTCATAGCCCGCCGCCCCGCTGCCGGGCCGCGCCACGCCGCCGCGCAGCACGGTCAGCGCGAGCGCGAGCTCGTTGTCCTGCGCGTTGTCGGCGAGGTCGCCAGTCACGAGCACGGCGTCCGGGCGCTGCGAGCGCAGCCCGCGCACGGCGGCATCGAGCACCTGCGCCGAAAGCGCCTCCTGGGGGCGGAACGTCGAGTCCAGCGGGCTGCCGAGCCGGTCGAGGAACGGCACGCGGGCGGGCGACTCCTCGTCGCGCACATGGGCGTCGGAGATCACGCCGAGCGTGGCCAGCGTGCGCACGGAGGGCGCCGGCCGGCCGAGCTCGTCGCGCTCGACGAGCGGCTGGGCCGGGCCGCGCTCCAGCGCGCCGTCGCCGTCGGAGTCGACGAGCGTGGAGCGCAACGTCGAGCCGGGCGGGGCCGGACGCTGCTCGCGGCAGCCGGCGCCCGAGCACACCACGGCGAGCAGCACCACCGCTGACAGAGCGATCACGCCGCGCCACCCGGCGAGATGCCTGCGCGCGGCGATCACTCCGCGCTCTCGAGCCCGGGGGCAACGGGCCCGCGCGAGGCGGCGCGGGTCGCAGCCAGCACCGCGACCGCCCCGGCGAGCGCGAGGCCGCCCGCGACGACGAGCGCCTGCCCGCCGCTGATCGTCAGCGGCAGCGTCGCGTAATCAGCCGTGAAGCGCGCCACGACCGGCGCGAGGACGAAGCGCTCGAGCGCCAGCGCGACGGCGAGCGCGGGCACGAGGACGGCGACAGCGGCGCCCGCCAGCAGCCTGGCGAGCGCCGCGCGCGACGCCCCGCCGGCCCGCAGGATCGCCAGCGTCTGGCGCCGGTCGCGGGCGGGGGCGGCCCCCGGGTGCGGGGTGGGGGCGCGGGCCACCCGGCGGGGAGCCACCGCGGGCGGGGGCGGAACCGGGGGGCGGGGGGGGGGGCA
>JBBSQG010000057.1:0-11355 GCA_038258125.1 Solirubrobacterales bacterium | reverse complement strand
TGTTGAGGTCCACAAACTCCATGCTGGCGGCGAGCGTCGGGTGGACCGCGCTGATCTGCTGGAACATGGCCTGGGCGATGGCGCGGTAGCTGGGGTGGCCCTGGGGCGCCGAGCGCAGCTCCAGCAGGTGGATGGCCTCGCGCAGATTGAGCCGCACGCGCCAGCGGATACGAAAGGCGAACGGCACGGCGTACTGGGCCGCCTCGGGCAGATCGGCGCTGAGCGTCTCGAACGCGGCGGCGGCCTGCTCCAGCGCAGCGGCGTAGCGCACGGCACCGCCGGTGTGCAGCAGCTCCGGCGGCGTCACAAAGCCGTGGCGGGTTGTATAGCGCTGGCGCTCCTGGGTCAGAATGCGATGGCGCTGGAGATCGCGGTAGGCGCCGATATCGGCGCACAGGTCGAAGTGGTAGTAGGGCTGCTCGAAGGCCCGGCCCGGCCGCTGAAAGCGCGACTCGCGCTGGCCGATGGCGCTGGCGATGATTGCGACGCGCTCGGCGGCGGGCAGCCCGTGGGCCAGCGCCACCAGCTGCTCCAGCGGCGCATCGCTGTGGGGATACAGGATATCGGCGACCAGCTTCGCCTCGGCCTCAGGATCGTAGTCGATCAGCTGCACCAGCGGCGAGTCCCCGGCTGGCTCCAGCGGATGCGCGGCGGCCTGGGCGGCGACGGCGCTGCGGGTATTGGCGAGATAGCGCTGATAGGCCAGGCCACGGGGCGAGCTGGCCCGGCGCACAAACGCCGGAATCAGCTGCTCCAGCTCGGTTTGCAGGGCGGTGGCCAGCGTGTGCAGCTCGGGCAGCGCCGTGGCGTGAAGCTTCGTGATCAGGTACTCAAAGGCCCGGCCATTGCCAAACAGCCCGACATTGGTAAGCGTGGCCATGGGCAGCAGGCCGCGCAGCAGATCCAGCGCCTTGGCCTTGATCGCGCGCGCGTGCGCCTGTGGTGACTCGCCCGCGGCGGCCGGATAGGTGTCCGCCGCCCACGCCTGCACGCGCGGCAGCGAGTCCGAGTAGATGCCGAAGATCTCATCCATCGCCTGCTCGTACTGCGGCCCGAGCCCGCCGTCGCGGTAGTAGCGGTAGCTCGATGTGCCCTCGATCGGGGCGTCGTAGGCGATGTAGCGCGTGGACTGCTCGAGGTAGGCGCCCAGCCGCGGGCGCTGCAGCACCTTCGTCAGGACGTTGGAGACCCACTCGCAGGCGATGTGAGCGCCGCCGAGCTGGGCGATCGAGTCGTCGCCGTACCCGACGAAGATCCGCTCGTAGAAGTCCGCCGCGCGGGCGCCCTCGGCATTGTCGTACGTCGCGGCGCCGTCGCCGAGTGAGTCGGAGAACTCGTCGAGGTGCAGCCGCCGCAAGGTCCCCTGGTAGCGCGAGTAGCGCGCGAACAGCGCGCCCTTGACCGTCTCGGGCAGGTTGACGAGCGCGAAGACCGGCTCGTCGAGGTTCGTGAAGTGCGGCTCCAGGCGGGCGCGCTCGGCGGCGCTGAAGGTCTCGACGGGGTACTCCACGGGGGCGCAAGGGTAGCTGCCGGGTCGGCGGCGCCCGCGGCCGGCCCGCGATCGCCCTATCGTTGCCCAGCATCGCCTCCACTGGAGGGGGGTCCTGCGATCTGGTTGACACATAGGCAAGTAATTCGCAAGACCCCCTCGACGACCACCAAGCCGTAGGCGTGACGCGGTCGCCCACGCGGAGCGTGGTCGCTGCGGCGGCTCAGACGCCCTGCTCGGCCGCGGCCGCACGCACCGTCTCGACGACCACGTCGAGGTCGTCGGTGACGATCAGCAGGTCGAGGTCGGCGACCGACACCTTGCCCTCCGCGGCAGCCGTGTGGCGTATCCAGTCGACGAGCCCGGACCAGTACGCGGTGCCGACGAGGATGACCGGAAAGGAGCGGATCTTCTCGGTCTGGATCAGGCACAGCGCCTCGAAGAGCTCGTCGAACGTGCCCAGGCCGCCCGGCAGTGCGACGAACGCGTTGGCGTAGCGGACGAACATGACCTTGCGCGAGAAGAAGTAGTGGAAGTCCAGCGAGCGGTCGAGCCACTGCTTGGCGTGGCCGTGCTCCAACGGCAGGTCGATGTTCAGCCCGATCGACAGCGCCCCGACCTCGCGGGCGCCGCAGTTGGCGGCCTCCATCGCGCCGGGCCCACCGCCGGTGATGACCGCGAAGCCGGCCGCGCCGAGGCGGCGGCCTACCTCGATCGCCAGCTCGTACTCCGCTGACCCGGGCTTCGACCGCGCCGAGCCGAAGACCGAAACGGCGCGATGCACGTCGGCGAGCTCGCGAAAGCCCATCTCCAGCTCGGCGGCCATCCGCTCGACGCGCGCGGCGTCGGTGATCTCATGCTCGACTCCCGCGTGCTGGGCGCCGATCAGCTCCTCGTCCGGCGTGGCGGGATGGCGCGGGCGCAAGGCCAGCGAGGGTAGAGGGTCCCTCGCCCAGCGCTGTCAGTGGACCCGTCCGCAAGCTCTGCGGAGAACGCGCAGAACTCCCGGCCGGATCCGCTAGTGCTTCGTGAACACCTCCGGCCGTGCGGGCGCCGCCGCCGCCGACACGCCGAGCAGCGCATCCTGCTCGTCGGGCCGGTCCGGGTCCGGATCGGCGAGCGCGAGCGAGGCCGGCAGCTCCTTGCTGTGGCGCAGCTGCCACTCCGTCAGCGGCTGGATGATCCCGCGCAGCGCCAGCGCGCCGCCGACGTATCGCGGGGCCCACAGGCGCGCCGAGCGGCGCGCGATGCCGCGCTGGATCGCGTCGATCGCCACCGGCAGCGGCGCCGGCTGGGCGATGAACTTCGGCAGCGTCGAGGTCAGCCCGGCGGTCGAGCGATGGGCGAACGACGCCTTCACGAGGTCGGTGTCGATGAAGCCGAAGTACGCGCAGCCGACGCGCGCGCCGGTATGCGCGATCTCCACCCGCAGGCAGTCGGTCATCGCCTCGACGCCCGCCTTGGACGCGGTGTAGGCGCCCATCAGCGGCGTGTGGCTCGCCGCGCTGAGCGACGCGATGTTCAGCAGGTAGCCGCGGTTGCGGACGATCTCGTCGAGCACCGCGCGGTCGGTGCGCCACGTGCCGAACAGGTTGACCTCCAGGGTGCGCTCGAAATGCGCGCGCGGCATCGTCGCCATCCGGCCCATGAACTGGATGCCGGCGTTGGCGATCGCGACATCGATCCGGCCGAAGCGCGCGATCGTGCCGTCGACGGCGGCGTGGACGGCGTCGTAGTCGGTGACGTCGGCCTCAAACCAGGCCGTGCGCGGGCCGAGCGACTCGGCGAGCGCTGCGAGCTTCTCGGGCTCCATGCCGACCAGGGCGACGTTCGCGCCGGCGGCGTGCAGCCGCTGCGCGGTCGCGGCACCGATCCCGCGCGCTGCGCCGGTGATGAACACCGTCCGCCCGGCGACGGCGTAGCGCTGGCGCGCCATCACGCCACCGCCTTCGCCGCAGCCGGAGCGGGCACGGCGGCACCGTGGCGCAGGCTGTAGGCGGCGGTGTCGAAGCGCCGCGTGCGGCGCTTGAAGCGCCACGTGAAGTCCGGCCAGACCGTCGTGTTGCGGCCCTCCGAATCGAGGTACCAGCTCGAGCAGCCCGACATCCAGACCGTGCCCGGCAGCTTGGCCTGCAGCTGTGCGTTGTAGGCGGCCATCGCCTCGGGGCGCACTTCGAACTCGGTGATCTGCTGCTCGTCCATGATGCGCAGCGCGTCCATGACGTAGTTGAGCTGGGCCTCGATCATGTAGACCATCGAGTTGTGGCCGAGGCCCGTGTTGGGTCCGATGAGCTTGAAGTAGTTGGGCAGCCCCTCGATCGTCGCGCCGAGGTAGGCCTGCACACCGGACTGCATGCGCTCGGCCAGCGTGCGCCCGTCGCGGTCGCGCACGAGCCGCGCCGACGGCGGATCGGTGACGTGAAAGCCGGTCCCGAGGATGATCGTGTCGACCTCACGCGTGCTGCCGTCGGCAAGGTGGATCGTGTTGCCGCGGATCGCGTCGATGCCGTCGGTGACGAGCTCGACGTTGTCGCGCGTCAGCGTCGGGTACCAGCGGTTGGATATGAGGATCCGCTTGCAGCCGATCCGGAACGTCGGCGTCAGCTTGCGCCGCAGCTCGGGGTCTGAGACCTGCTTGCGCATGTGTGCGGCGGCGATCCGCTCCGCCGGGCGCATGAACCGGTGGTTCTTGATGAAGCCGAGCAGGAAGCCCTCGCGGCTCCAGTAGACGCCGTTGCGCACGGCCTTCTGAAGGAACGGAAATGTCTTGTACGCGCGGCGCTCCAGGCGCGTCGTGGGGCGGTCGGAATGCGGCAGGATCCACGGCGCGGTGCGCTGGAAGACGTGCAGCTGCCCGACGCGGCCGGCGATCTGCGGGACGAGCTGGACCGCCGAGGCGCCCGTGCCGATGACCGCGACGCGCTCGCCGGTGAGGTCGTGCTCGTGGTCCCATTCGGCGGAGTGGAAGATCGTGCCCTTGAAGCTCTTCATCCCGCGGATCCGCGGCAGCGCCGGGTAGCTCAGCGGGCCGGTCGCGTCGATCAGCAGCTGCGCCGTCCAGTCGCCCTGCGAGGTCGCGACGTTCCAGCGCTGCTGCTCGTCGTCCCACGCCGCGCCGGTCAGGTCGTGGCCGAAGCGGATGTGGCGGTACAGGTCGTGGCGGGTGGCGAGGTCGCGCAGGTACCGCCAGATCTCCGGCTGGCGCGAGTACGTCCGCGACCAGCCGGGGTTCGGCGCGAAGGAGAACGAGTACAGGTGCGAGGGGACGTCGCACTGGCAGCCCGGGTACGTGTTCGCCTGCCACGTGCCGCCGACCGCGTCGGCGCGCTCGATGAGCACGAAGTCCTCGATCCCGGCCTGCTTGAGCCGGATCGCCAGGCCGAGCCCGGCGAACCCGGTGCCGACGATCGCGAGGCGCACGTGGGGAATGCTCTCACCGGCACCGTCCCGGGAGGGGACATCGCCCCCGCCCGCCCCGGTGGGAAGCTCGATGACGCTCATCAGGACGCCGATCCGCCGTAGCTGCCGGCGCCGGACGGCTCACGCTCGCCCTCGCCCTCGCCCTCGCCCTCGGCCTCGCCGGAGCCGGGCGCGCGCGCCCACTTCGGCAGCCCCGCGCGGTCGGCCAGCAGCGCCCGCTCGCGCTCGGCCTCTGTCGTCGGCTGCGGCGGCAGCGCCCAGTCCGGCACCGGCGTGTCGCGCTTGACGCCCGCCGTCGTGCCGACACGGTGGATGCCCCAGGCGAGCATCGCCAGCAGGCCGAGCGCGAACGCCAGCACGGTGCCGTAGGCCGCGTACGTGATCCACGTCTCGTTCGTCTTGGCCTCGCGTTGCAGCAGCTCCTTGTCGGAGAGGAAGTCGCGCGTGAAGCGCGCCGGCGCGGCGACTGCGGGCACCGGGATCGCACGGTCCTG
This sequence comes from Solirubrobacterales bacterium, assembly GCA_038258125.1. Classification (GTDB taxonomy): domain Bacteria; phylum Actinomycetota; class Thermoleophilia; order Solirubrobacterales; family Solirubrobacteraceae; genus CADCVQ01. Next base: position 5,952 of record JBBSQG010000057.1, on the reverse strand, counting down.
CGGCGCGTACACCGGCAGGCCGAGGATCGAGCGGCCCTTGTGCAGGCGCAGCATCGTCTTCCACTCGCCGTACACGGGGACCGGCTGCGTCGTGCGGTACACGCCCTCGGCGACCCGCTCCAGGCGGTCGGTGATCAGGTGCCCGCCGCCCTGCCACGAGGTCATCGTGAACCAGTTGGCGTTCTCGGCGCCATCGCGCGGGGTCAGCGTGACCGTAGCGTTGACCGTGCGCTTCGCGCTGCTGTCGACGTTGGTCAGCACGACCTCGGCGCGCAGGTCGGTCGTCGTCTTCGTGAACAGCGGGAAGGCGAGCATCGCGAAGATCGCGACGGCTGCGATCACCGCGAACGGGCGCATGTGCGCGGTCTCGGCGTAGGGCAGGTCGTCGGCCGACAGGCGGGCACCGATCCAGGCGCCCAGCGTCGACGCGGCGATCGCCATCGCCAGGCCGAGCACGATCGTCTCGGGCAGGATCTCCACCGACCAGGGCAGCGGCATCCACACGTGCGACCAGCCCCACTCGGCGGCCAGGCCGACCGTGCCGATCAGCCCGCCGGCCACGAGGCCGAACTTCAGCGGCTGGCGGGTCGCGACGAACAGCGCGGCGGCCTCGACGCAGAGCGCCTCGACGATGTACAGCGGGAAGCTCGTCAGCGACTCGCCCAGCGCGCCGGTGACGATCAGGTCGAGTAGGCCGCGACAGATGATGAAGAAGCCGATCGCCCCGAACATCGCGTTGCGGCCGAGCCAGATCCGCGTCATGACGAGCGTCAGGCCGGCGGCGAGCATGATCAGCAGCGGGTGGAAGATCATCTGGAACTGGGGCACGCCGAAGTCGAACTCGCCCTGGAAGGTCGACATGCCGACGAGCAGGCCGCCCGGCAGCCAGACGTGGCGCAGGTGGCGCACCCAGGCCTTCTCCAGGTGCATGACGTTGGCGACCTTCATCGCGCGGACGACTTCGGCCTCGATGATGGCGATCGCCAGCAGCGTCATCACCGCGCCGCCGATCAGCATGAGGTGCGTCGGGCCCCAGAGCGTGACGTCCTGGCCGAAGAGCCGGTGCCAGAAGTCGTCGAGCGGGAATGCGATCAGTGAGAACAGCCCGGTCGCCATCATCATGATCCCGCCCAGCGGGGCGTACCAGTCCTTGCCGATCCGGACCGCGGTCGGGCCGGGACGGTCGGCGCGCTCCTCGCGACCGAGGCAGCAGGCGAAGAAGCCGGCGGCGAAGATGCCGTACAGGCCGGCGAGGATGAACATGTGGCTCGGGTTGCTGAAGACGCCCTCGTCGCGGCCCTTGTCGATGTGCAGCGAGACGTCCCAGTACAGGCCGAAGAGCGCGGTGATCAGCGAGATGATCGCCAGACCGCACGGCAGTGAAGCCCACGCCGGCTGGCCGGAGACCCGCTCGCTGAAGCGCTCGAACCAGCCGAGCGTCGGGATCAGCCCGCCGCGGTGGCCGAGGCCACCCATGAGCATGAAGATCAGCGCGAAGCCGGCGATCCCGCCGGCGATGCCGAGGTCTCGGGCGGAGGCGCCGCCGGCGTTGTTCTCAACGCTGGCGGCGAGGACGGTGGCGGACGAATAGATGACGCTCATGACGCCACCGTAACATGTAACGTCAAGTGATGTCAAATAGACGATAGGCCCGATTCACGGGGCTTTTCGGGCATATCGGGCGTCTGCGGGGTGGGCGGCCGGGACGGACGGGGCTGTGTCGAGTTGTGCATCCCCCAGGTGGGCAACTCGACAAGTCTCCCCGCCCCGGCGCAGCGAATGCGGCTGAACTCAGAGCAGGCCGAGCGCCGCGCCGACGTCGCGCACGGCGTCAAACAGCGGCGAGGGGACGATGCCGAGGATCAACGTCAGCGCGCCGAACACGACCGCGACGGCGACGATCTCGCCCTGGCCGCGCCAGCCGGTCGCCTCCTCGGTGCCGCCGGCCAGGACGGGCTGGTCGCTGCCCGGCAGCGGGGCCGCGGCGACGGCGGCGGGGGCGGCGCCGGCCGCGTCCGGCGAGGGGGACATCCAGATCGCCGCGATGACCTTCAGGTAGTACGCGAGCGAGATCATCGAGCCGACGACGATGAACACCGCCAGCCACGTGTACTCGCCCGCCACCGCCGCGTCGATCAAATAGAACTTGCCGATGAAGCCCGCCGTCGCCGGGAAGCCCGCCAAGGCGAGCATCGCGATCGTCATCGGCCAGGCCAGCCACGGCCGCGTCGCGCCGATCCCGTTCAGCGACGCGATGTCGTCGCCCAGCGGGGTCTCGCGCTCGCGCGCGACGATCACGGCGAAGGCGGCGAGGTTCATCACGAGGTAGACGGCGATGTAGAAGACGGTCGCCTGCAGCCCGAGGCGCGAGGCGACGACGACGCCGGCCAGCATGTAGCCGGCCTGTGCGACCGAGGAGTAGGCGAGCAGCCGCTTGAGCGACGACTGGCCAAGCGCCCCGACGTTGCCGACGACGATCGTGATCGCGGCGAGCACCGCCAGCGGCGGCCCCCAGTCGTTGGCGGCGCTGATCAGCGCGACGTCGAACAGGCGCAGCATGACGCCGAACGCCGCCGCCTTCGTGGCGACGGCCATGAACGCCGTGATCGGCGTCGGCGCGCCCTCGTAGACGTCGGGCGTCCACTGATGAAACGGGGCTACGGAGGCCTTGAAGGCGAGCCCGACGATCGTCAGCGCGATGCCGGTCACGAGCAGCGGGTCGCTGACGAGGTCGCTGGGGCCGCCGAGCGCGGCGGCGATGCCCGAGAAGTCCGTCGAGCCGGTCGCGCCGTAGAGGAAGGCGCTTCCGTACAGCAGCGTGGCCGAGCCGACGGAGCCGATCACGAGGTACTTCAGCCCCGACTCCAGCGAGGACGCGCGCCGCATCTCGGTCGCGCACAGCACGTAGAGCGGGATCGACAGCAGCTCCAGGCCGAGGAAGACCGCGACGAGGTTCTGCGCCGCGACGAGCACGATCATGCCCGCGATCGACGTCAGCAGCAGCGCGTGGTACTCGCCGTGGGCGGCCTCGCGCGGAGCGACGTGGCGCCAGGAGAGCAGGATCGCCGCGATTCCGGCGATGCAGAAGAGGATCGTCAGGATCAGCGTCAGCTCGTCGAGGCGCAGCGCGCCGGCGACGAGGTCCTTGCGCTCGCCCCACTGGCCGATCGCCAGGACGGCGGAGAGCGCGAGCGCGACGATCGACAGCGCCGGGACGGCGATCTCGCGCGCCGCGCGCGAGCGCGACAGGCCGAGCATCAGCACGAGCAGCGCGCCGACGAAGACGGCGAGCAGCGGGCCCAGGCCGGCCCAGTCGATGTGCGGCCCGGCGACCTTGGCGGCGGCGGCGATCATGGCGTCTCCTCCCGCGGCGCGTAGGGCGTCGCGCCCGGCAGGGTCTCGGCCACGGTCGGCAGCGGCTGCGCGGTCAGGGCGCTCACCGTCTTGTCGCTGCGCTGCAGCGCGAACTGCGGGTACAGGGCGATCGCGATGACGCACAGCACGAGCGGCACGAGCACGACGCCCTCGCGCAGGCTCAGCTCACGCGACTCCACGCGCGCGCCAGTGCGGTTGTGCATCGCCGTGATGTACAGCCGCAGCGCGTAGACCGAGGCGAGCACGACGCCGCTCGTGGCCACGATCGCGATGACCATCTTCGTGCTGAAGACGCCGAGCAGGATGTAGAACTCGGCGACGAAGTTCGCCGAACCGGGCATCGCCAGCGTCGCGAACGCGATGATCAGGAACGTCGCCGCCAGGAACGGTGCGCGCATCGCCAGCCCGCCCATGTCGCGGATGTCCTCCGAGCCGCCCGCGCGGGCCGCCAGCAGCGCGACGATGAAGAACGCCGGCGCGACGACGAGGCCGTGGTTGAACGCCTGCAGGATCGCGCCCTGGGCGCCCTGCGCGTTGAGCGCGAAGATCCCCAGCGTGATGAAGCCCAGCTGGGCGACCGACGAGTAGCCGAGGATCAGGCGCGTCTCGGTCGTCGTGAAGGCCATCGCCGAGCCGTACAGGATCGAGGCCAGCGCGATCAGCAGCAGCAGCGTCTGGAAGTGCAGGCTGGCGTCGGGGAACAGCGGCAGGCAGACCTTCAGGAAGCCGTAGGCGGCGACCTTGCTCAGCACGCCCGAAAAGACCGCCAGCACCGGCAGCGGCATCGCGCGGTAGCCGTCCGGCATCCAGCCATGCAGCGGGAAGGCCGGCATCTTCACAAGGAACGCAGCGGCGAAGAACAGGAAGATCCAGTTCTGCGAGGACTCGCCGAGCGGGTGCTGGGCGAGGTCGGAGAAGGCGAACGACAGCTCCGGCGGGCCGGCCGCGGCGAGCACGCCGGTGGCGATCGCGGCGGTCAGCATGAGCAGCGAGCCGACGAGCGTGTAGATGACGAGCTTCATCGTCGCCTGCACGCGCCGCGCGCCGCCCCACATGCCAGTGAGGAAGAAGAACGGCACGAGCATGAGATCGAAGAAGACGACGAACAGCGCGAGATCCTGCGCGAGCAGCGCGCCGAGCACGGCCGTCTCCGCGAGCAGGAAGTGGAAGTAGAAGAGCTTCGGGCGCTCCCACGCCGTGAAGTTCGCCCACAGCGTGCAGGAGAAGAACAGCAGGCCGGTGAGCCCGACGAGGAACAGGTTCAGCCCGTCGATCCCGAGCTTGTAGGAGATCCCCAGCTCGCCGATCCAGGTCTCGTCGGTGACGTATTGCAGGCCGCTCGCCGAGCTGTCGAAGTCGACGATGTACGTCACGGCGTACGCGAGCGCGAGCGCCGTGCCGAGCAGCGCGACGCGGGCGGCCAGGCGGGCCGGCGCGAGCAGCCCGAGGACGCCGCAGGCCAGCGGGATGAACAGCATGATCGACAGGTGCAGGGTCATGCGCTCACGAGGAAGTAGAAGGCGATGACGACCATCCCGACGACGACGAGCAGCGTGTAGTAGCGCAGGAAGCCGGTCTGCGCGGCGCGTACCGCCGACGATCCGGCGCGCACGATCCCGGTCGTCCCGCCGATGAGCAGGCCGTTGACGAAGACGCGCTCGAAGGTCTGCTGCGACCAGGCGCCGAACCAGCGCGCGGGCCGCACGACGAGCATGTCGATCAGCTCGTCGAAGTACCACTTGTTGACGAACAGCTTGTGCAGCGGCGCCAGGCGCTTCTGCGCGGCCACCGCGATCTGCGGGTTCTTCACCCAGATGAAGTACGCGACGGCGATCCCGGCGATCCCGACGGCCGCGCCGAGCAGCAGGCCGAAGGCGATCAGGCCGCCGCTCGGGTCGCGCTCGTAGAGGGCCGAATCCTCGAAGGTCGGGTCCAGGAAGTGGTCGAGGATGTGGGTCACCTTCGGGATCTGCAGGAAGCCGCCGACGATCGCCAGCAGCGCGAGCGAGCCCATCGCGAGCTTCATCGACGGCTCGCGCTCGGCGATGTGGTGCTCGGGGCCGGGGAAGCCGACCTCGGTGTCCTCGACCTCGCCGTTGGCCGGATTGGAGTGGACCTCGGCGTGATGCAGGTGGCCCTCCTCGAGCTCACGCGCCTCGGGGCACGGCTCGCCGTAGAAGGCTCGGAAGATCATCCGGAACGTGTAGATCCCGGTCAGGAACGCGCCCGCGTAGCCGGCCGCGTAGAGGCCCCAGTACCAGCCGCCGCGATCGCCGATCAGCAGCAGGATCTCGTCCTTGGAGAAGAAGCCCGAGAACGGCGGGATGCCGGACAGCGCGAGGCCGCCGATCGCCATGCAGCCAAACGTGAACGGCATCGCCTTCTTGAAGCCGCCCATCTTGTCGAGGTTCTGCTGGCCCGCCATCGCGGCGATCACCGAGCCGGCCGCCATGAACAGGAGCGCCTTGAAGAAGGCGTGCGTCATGAGGTGAAACAGCCCGGCGGCGTAGGCGCCGGCGCTGACGGCCATGATCATGTAGCCGATCTGCGACATCGTCGAGTAGGCGATCACGCGCT
>JBBSQG010000056.1:0-11491 GCA_038258125.1 Solirubrobacterales bacterium | reverse complement strand
TTGGTGTTGTATGGGTGTTTTTTGGTGGTTTTGTTTTTGTTCGGTGTGGTGGTGGTGGGGGGCTAGGCGGCCGGCACGCCGATGCGCATCGGCGTGAACTCCGGCTCGCTGCCCAAGCATTTGCACGCGCTGGAGCGCGACAACCCGGTCGAGGCGTTGACGACCGCGGCGACGGAGTTTGTGGAGTTGATGCATCGCCTGGACTTCCTCGACTTCAAGGTGTCGATCAAGTCGACGAACGTGCCCAACACGATCGCGTCCAACCGGCTGTTGTCAGAGAAGATCGATCATCCGTTGCATCTGGGGATCACCGAGGCGGGGACGAGGTGGTCGGGCAGCCTGAAGTCCGCGGTCGGGCTCGGCACGCTGCTGGCCGACGGGATCGGCGACACGATCCGCATCAGCCTCTCGACGTTTCACGCCGAGGAGGAGGTCAAGGTCGCTTGGGAGATCCTCAAGGCGCTGCGGTTGCGCGAGCGCGGCCCCGTCCTGATCGCCTGCCCGACCTGCGGCCGGCTGCAGTTCGACATGGACACCGTCGTCATGGAGATCGAGCGCCGCCTGGAGGCCTATGAGGACCCGATCGAGGTCGCTGTGCTCGGCTGCGCGGTCAACGGGATCGGGGAGGCGTCGCACGCGGACTTCGGGATCACGGGCGCCAAGGACGAGGGCCTGATCTTCAGCCGCGGCAAACCGCTGCGCAAGGTGCCGACCGGCCAACTCGTCGATGTCCTATTTGAGGAGATCGACAAGTACGCGACCTCCAAGCGGATCGTCGTTGACGAGCGTGCGGCAGCCGAGGGCGCGGTGTGGCTACAGGCCAACGAGGACGCGACCGCGATGACGCCTGAGCGCCTCGCAGCCCTGGAGAAGGCGGAGGCCGCCGCGCATGACGGCGGCGATGATGTGCTCGCCGCCCTGGCCATCGACGAGGGTGCCTCGCCGGTCGCCGGACGCCGTTTCACCCGCGCCTGAGCCTGAGCCTCGACCGCGCGACCTGCGGCGGGCTCCTGCTCGCCGCCGGGCAGACGACGACCGCGCGGCCCGGCACGGCGCCGGCACCGCGCGATCATCACCGCATCGTGTGTCAGGCGCCGTCCGAGCCGGCCGTGTACAGGCCGATGCTGCCGTCGGCCTGCAGCCAGATCGCGCGCCAGTAACCGGCCGCCAGGACGGGCGCGGACCGGTCGGCCTCGAAGTAGCCGCGTGTGGGATCGGTCGGCACAGGATCGCCGACCGTGAGCCAGTCGGCCGAGCCGTCCTTGGGCTTCCACTGCAGCAGGACCGAGTCGGGCCTGCCGGTGGCCTGGAAGCGCAGCTGACCCCAGACGTGGACCTTCGGCGTGAAGGTCACCGGGTCACCGCCCGTGGCCTGCACGATGAACGGGAACGTGTAGGAGTAGGCGGCCGGCTTGGGCTGGCCGTTGTCGTAGTACAGGCCCGACTGGTAGGTGAACCAGCGGCTCTTGGACGTCTTCGGCCTGCCCTTCACCGGCGGCACGTCGACCAGCAGGAACTGCGCCTGAGAGGCGATCCGCGGGTTGAGGTAGGCGATGTACTCGCCCAGCGTGTTGTACTTGGACTGCAGCTCCAGCGACACGCCCGAGAACGGGTCGGGCGGGTTGGTCTCAAAGCCGTACTCGGTCATGTACAGGTCAAGGCCCGACGCGACCCGGCCCGTCTTGGCGGCCATCTCGTCAATCAGCGTGCCGAGCTCGGAGATGTTCGCCATCGTCAGCGAATCCGGGTAGCGATCACGCTGGCTGGGCGAAACGTTCTTCGTGTAGGGGTGATGGGCGTAGCCATTGGCCAGCAGCGGCTTGGAGAGATCGCCGCAACTGCGGGCGGAGGCCGCGGAGCCGGTGTACCGCGCACCACTGGAGTTGATGCAGAACAGCTCGCGGATGAACTGCTTGGGCCGCATCGGTGACTTGGAGGACTTCTTGTTGCTGCCCAGCGGGGCCGTCTCACCGAGCAGGATGATGTCGTTGTCGACGCGGTGGCCGGACGCCACGAGACCCTGATAGCCCTGCTGGTGCAGCTGGCGAAACAGCGCGGGGGAGGCGGGACCGAGCTTGCCCTTCTTCTTCTCCCACTGCGGCGACAGCCAGCCGGCCTGGTTGGGCTCGTTCCACAGCGACCACATGCTCACTCGCGGGAGCGTCGCCCGCGAGCCGTTCTCATCGCGGTAGGTGCCGTCGAAGCGCTTGCCGACGGCGGTCACGAAGCGCTTGAACTCGCGCGCACGCGGCTTGTAGGTCCGCTGTGATGCCTTGATCCCCTTGGGCCTCGTGGCGTGCGCCCAGCGCGGGCCCGGGCCGGTGACGTTGAAGTACACGCGGATGCCGCGATCGGTCGCGGCGCGCACGAGGTTGTCATAGCGATCCCAGTTGCGGATCGGGTAGGTCGACGGGTTGGCGGGCTTGAAGCGCTTGTTCTGGCGGCGCGCCGCGTCGCGTGCGCGTTGGTGCTTCTTGCCCTTGAGCTTGGCGAGGTCGGACTTCGTGAACTTCGAGAACTCCGCGACCGTCTGCCAGAGGACCGTGACGCGGATCGTGTCCACGCCCAGCGCCTTCATCTGCGTCAGCGCACGCGTGGCGGTGCTGTCGCTGCGATACACGAGCAGGTCGTCGTCCATCATGATCGACATCTGGTTCTGGCTCGCTTGCGCGGCGGCCGGAGCGAGCAGGGCTCCGCCGAGGACGAGCGCGAGGACGATCGAACGGATGCTGGTCGACATGAGGCTCCTGCCGTACGGGGATGAGTTAACGCGCGAGCGGGACGGCATCGTGCCGTCCCGCGCTTGAACACCTGCATTGTCGCGAAAGTAGCGCGACGCGTAGCCGATCAGCCGATCGCGGCGCTGTAGCGCTGCGCGATCTGCGCCCAATCGACGGTGTTCCACCAGGCGGCCAGGTACGCGGGGCGCTTGTTCTGGTACTTCAGGTAGTACGCGTGCTCCCATACGTCGTTGCCCAGCAGCGGCGTCTTGCCCGAGCTGAGCGGGTTGTCCTGGTTGGGCGTGCTCGTCACGGCGAGCGTGCCGCCGTCGAGCACGAGCCAGGCCCAGCCGGAGCCGAACTGCCCGACGCCGGCGGCCTCGAACTTCTCCTTGAAGGCGTCAAACGAGCCGAAGGCGGCGTCGATCGCGGCGCCGAGGTCGCCGTCCGGCGCTCCGCCGCCGTCGGCCGACATCGAGGTCCAGAACAGCGAGTGGTTGTAGTGGCCGCCACCGTTGTTGCGGACGGGCCCGCGCTTGTCCTCGGGGATCGCGTCGAGGTTGGCGATGATGTCCTCGATCGGCGAATCGGCGTGCTCGGTGCCCTCCAAGGCAGCGTTCAGCTTGTCGACGTACGCCTGATGATGCTTGTCGTGATGGATCGACATCGTCTCTGCGTCGATGTGCGGCTCAAGCGCATCGGGGGCGTACGGCAGGGGCGGAACCTCGAAGGCCATGGGGCGTTTCTCCTCTGTTCGTCGGACTCCTATCTGACTCTACCCGCGTAGGCTTGGCCTTACCTTGACCCGACTCTCACAGCTGCTGCTCCCCACCGAACGCCAGCCGCCGGCCGACGCCGAGGCGATCTCCCACAAGCTGATGGTGCGCGCGGGGCTCGTCCGACAGCTCGGCACCGGGCTGTGGACGTGGCTGCCGGCGGGGTGGCGAGTTCACCAGAAAGTGGTGCAGATCATCCGCGAGGAGATCGATGGGGTCGGCGGCCAGGAGATGCTCATGCCGGTGCTCCAGCCGGCCGACGCGTGGCAGCGCACGGGCCGCTATGAGATCGACGAGCTGTTCAAGCTCCAGGACCGCAAGGGCGCCGACATGGTGCTCGCGATGACCCACGAGGAATGCGTCACGACGCATGTCGCCCAGGTCGTGCGCTCCTACCGCGACTTGCCGTTCAGCCTCTACCACTTCCAGATCAAGGAGCGCGACGAGCCGCGGCCACGTGCCGGGGTGCTGCGCACGCGCGAGTTCATCATGAAGGACGCCTACACGTTCGACCGCGACGAGGCCGGCCTGCAGGCGCACTACGACGCCTACGCCGGCGCCTACGATCGGATCTTCGACCGCACCGGCCTGCGCTGGTACAGCGTCGAGTCCGACGTCGGGATGATGGGTGGTTCGGGGGCGCACGAGTACATGGCGCCGTGTCCGGCGGGCGAGAACGAGGTCGCGCTCGCGCCCGGGTATGCCGCCAACGTGGAGATCGCCAGCGCTGAGCCCCAGCCCGTCCGGCTGCCCGCGCCACTCGCCGCGCCGGAGTCCGTCCACACTCCCGGTGCCACGACCGTCGAGGACGTCGCACGGCTGCTCGACGTGCCGGCCGGCGGGCTCCTGAAGGCGTTCCCGGTGGTCGTCGACGCCAGTGAGGACGCGCGCGTCGCGGCCGGAGGGCTCGTGCTCGTCGTCGTGCGCGGCGACCATCGCGTCAACGAGATCAAGCTCGCCAACGTGCTCGGCGCGCCTTGGCGCCCGGCGCGCGAGGACGAGATCGCGGCGCGGATCGGTCCCGCCGGCTTCATCGGGCCGGTCGGCCACGATGTGCCGATCCTGCTCGACGACGCCGTCGCCCAGGACGGCGGCTACATCGCCGGCGCCAACGAGACCGACCACCACCTGCGCGGGGTGCGGCCCGGCCGCGACTTCGCCTTCGAGCCTGTCGACGTCCGCACCGTGCAGGCGGGCGACACGGTTGGCGGTGCGCCGATCACGATCGAGCCGGCGATCGAGGTCGGCAACATCTTCCAGCTCGGGACGCGCTACTCCGCGCCGCTGGGGGCCAGTTACCTCGACGTCAACGGCAAGGAGCAGCCGATCGTCATGGGCTCCTACGGGATCGGTCCGGCGCGGATCGTGGCGGCCGCCGTCGAGCAGTTCGCCGACGAGCAGGGCATCGCCGGGCCGCGCGCGCTCGCGCCATGGGACGTCGAGATCGTCGCGCTCGGCAAGCCCGGCAGCGACGAGCTGGCCGCCGCCGAGGGCCTGTACCGCGAGCTGCGCAGCGCCGGCCTGGAGGTCCTGCTCGACGATCGCCCGCTCGGGCCCGGATCGAAGTTCGCCGACGCCGAGCTGCTCGGCTGTCCGCTGCGGCTGACCGTCGGGCGGCGCTCGCTGCAGGAGGGTCGCGCCGAGGCCCAGCTGCGGCGCGGCCTGCAAGACGTCGAGGGCGGCATCCCGCTCGACGGGGCCGCGGAGGCGGTGGCCGAGCTGTGGCGGACGCTCCCGTAGGGCGGCCGGCCGAGCGCGGGCCGCCCGCCTCGCCGGACCCCGACGCTGGCGCGGTCGTGCAGGCCGCCGAGAAGGCGCGCCTCACCTTCCGTCGGCTCGCGGGGCTGGACCGCTCCGGCCCACCACCACCCCAGACGCTGCGCGACCAGCCCTGGAACGTCGCGACGATCCCCAACGCGATCGGCTTCGTGCGCCTGGCGCTGATCCCGCTGTTCCTCGTCCTCGCGTTCGGCTCGCAGAGCGGCACGGACGCGCTGCCCGCGGTGATCTTCGCCGTCATCTCGTGGAGCGACTACTTCGACGGCATGGCCGCGCGGATCACAGGCCAGTACAGCCGCTTCGGTGCGCTGCTGGATCCGATCGTCGACCGGCTGCTCGTCGTCTCGGGGGTCGTCGTCTGCTGGAACTTCGAGCTGCTGCCGCGCTGGGCGATCGCCGTGCTCATCGCCCGGGAGCTGTTCTTGCTCGTCGTCGGGCAACTGCTGCTGCGCCGCGGCCTGGAGCTGAAGATCAACTGGCCGGGCCGCGCCGCGGTGTGGCCGACTATGTCGGCGATCTTCTTCGCGCTCGTCGGGCTCGCCACGCTCGCGGAGGTGCTGCTGTACATCGGGCTCGTGCTCGCGTACTACGCCGTCGTCCTCTACGGCCGCGACGCGCTGGCGCAGCTACGCGCTCTGCGCGACCTCCCCGCCGCGTAGGGGGCGCCCGGCGGCGGGCCGCGCCGTGCGGTCGCCGGCCGGCTCGCGCTGGGCGGTCAGCTTGGTCGTGATCGCGCTCCAACGCCCGAGGCGGTTGCGCAGGGTCGCTGACGACGGCAGCTCGTCGCGGCCGGCGGCGTGGCGCTCGTAGCCGAGTCCGGTGGGAACCTCGCCGAGCTCCACCACGACGTCGCGCAGCGCGGCCCAGCAGGCCTGCTCGGTCCAGCGCCGCCGGCGGGCACGCGCCGGCTGGCTGATCGGCTCCATCCCGGCCGCGCGCAGGGCACGCGCCCAGCCGCCCATCCGGTTGAGGATCGTCGGCAGGCTCGGGTAGTTGCACTCGCGGGCAAGCGCCGCGTACTCCTTGGCGCTCGGGACGCGGCCGACGCGGGTGGCGACGGAGGTGAGGGCAAGGATCAGGTCGCGGTCGGAGTACGTGTTGACCGACCGGCCGCCGGCCATGCTCGCCCGGCGAGCGGCGCGGTCCTGATCGGTTGCGAAGCGCTCGATCGTGCTGCGGCAGGCGGCGGCCTGCAGCCCGAGCGCAGTCGCCGAGCTGCGCGGCTGCTCTCCGGTCCGCCAGCGGGTCAGCAGCTCGTCCACCCGCGCCTCGGCCTGCGCCTCGGCGCGTCGGCGGCGTGCGTCGGCGATGTCCTGAGGATCGGGCCCGCCATGCGCGCGGAGGATCTGGCGCACGCGCTCGCGCGATACGCCGAAGCGCAGCGCGATCTCGTCCAGGCTCCACGCCTGCTCGCGCAGGGTCTGCATCTGGCGGACGCGCTGCAGCGAACCGGGAGCGAGCGTGCAGGCGTCGCAGGCGGCGGGGTCAACGAGTGTCGGCAGGGGCAGCCGGCCGTGGGTCGGGGGCGTCGAGGGCAAGCGGGGCATGCTCATTAGGGCGGCCTAAGACTGGAATCCGCAGCCTAGCGGTTTGCGGTGCCCGCCGGCAACCAGATCGACCGGCGCCGCAAGCGAGCTGGCAGACTCTCAAGCTCAGCTTGAAGGGAAGGTCTGCGCTGGTATGCTCGGCCGACCCGCCCCGGCCGGCCATCCCTTTCTTACGGAGGAGACCTTCTTGATGGACACGTTTCCCGACCTCGGCTCGCTTGCCGACCAGGAGCTGAAAGACCTGATCGGGCAGTTGACCGAGGAGGAGGTCGAGGTCTCCTATCGCCGTCGCATCCTGCACGGCAAGATCGACATCCTGCGCGCCGAGCTCGTCAACCGACTGCGCAAGAAGCACGAGACCGGCGAGGATGTGATCTCGGGGGCCGACGTCCAGCGGCTCACCGACATCCTCGCGGGGCGCACCTCGCAGGAGTAATGGCGCACCACTGCCCCGAATGCGGATTCCTCAACGCCGAGGGTGCCAACTACTGTCAGAAGTGCGGGGCGTTCGTCGCAAGCTCCGAGCCGCCGACGGACCCGGTCACCGCGACGTACAGGATCGATGAGACCGGCGATCTCATCCCCGTCGAACTCGAAGACGTCGTCGCCCAGGGCGCGGCGCTCGTCATTCGCGCGGGCGGCGGACGCGTTGGCGAGAGCTTCCCGCTCGAGGGCGAGCGGATGCCGATCGGCCGGCGTCCCGAGAGCGCCATCGTCCTCGACGACGTGACGGTCTCGCGCGATCACGCGCTGATCGTGCGCCGCGGCGGCGACTGGCACCTGGACGACCTCGGGTCGCTGAACGGCACCTACGTCAACCGCCACCGGATCGAGACGCACCGCCTCGACGACGGCGACGAGCTGCAGGTCGGCAAGTACAAGCTGACGTTCCTGTCGCGCTGATGGCCACGACGAACCACACGCAGGCCGCCCAGGTGCCCGACGGCGACGACGACGAGCGCCGCCAGAAGGGGATGACGATCGGCGTCGTCTGCAAGGGCCTGGCGCAGGAGTTTCCCGACATCTCGATCTCCAAGATCCGCTACCTCGAGGATCAGAAGCTGCTCAACCCGCGCCGCACGGCGGGCGGCTACCGCCTGTACTCGCCATCTGACATGGTCCGCCTGCGCACGATCCTGCGCCTGCAGCGTGACGAGTTCCTGCCGCTGCGCGTCATTCGCCAGGAGCTCGCGTCGGGCCGCGCGACCGACGGCGACGGCAAGGTCGCGACCGAGTCCAGCCACGCCGTCGCCAGCAAGCGCAAGCGCCGCGCGAGCGTGTCGGTCACCGACGGCGGCGCGATGTACGCCCTGGAAGACGTGCTCGAGGAGACGCGCGCGGACCCCAGCCTCGTGCGCGAGCTGGAGGACTACGGGGTCATCAAGGGCGAACTGCGCGCCGGCAAGCACTACTACGACGAGACCGAGCGCGAGATCATCGGCGCGGTCACCGAGCTGGCGCGCTACGGCGTCGGCGGGCGCAACCTGCGCGTCTTTCGCTCCTCCGCCGACCGCGAGGCGGCGCTGCTGCAGCAGATCCTCGCTCCGGCGCTGCGCTCCCGCAATCCCGAGCGCCGCAAGGAGGCGCTCGAGGCGCTCGAGAACCTCGCCGCCGTCGCCACGCACCTCAAGCACCTGCTGCTGATCCGCGACCTGCGCAAGATCGCCAAATGAGCAGCGGTGACGTCGACCGCAGGTCCGAGCTTGCGAGGACCGAAGGGCGAAATGCGTCGTCCTCCGAGCGTGCGAGGACCGAAGGGCGAAACACCCATTCGCTGGAGAGCTACATCCGCTCGATTCCCGACTTCCCCAAGCCGGGGATCGTGTTTCGCGACATCACGCCGCTGCTGGCCAGCCCCGTAGGACTCGGCGCAGCCGTCGACGCGCTCACCGCGCTCACGCGCGAGCTGCGGCCCGACATGGTCATCGGCGCGGAGGCGCGCGGCTTTCTCTTCGGCCCGGCCCTCGCCCGCGAGCTCGGCGCGGGCTTCGCGCTGGCCCGCAAGCCCGGCTCGCTGCCACACACGACGATCCGCACGGAGTACGCGCTGGAGTACGGCGTGAGCGTGCTGGAGCTGCACGAGGACGCGATCGCCCCGGGCAGCCGCGTGCTCGTGCATGACGACCTGCTGGCGACCGGCGGCACCGCGCAGGCGCTGTGCTCGCTCGTGCGCGAGCTCGGCGGCGAGGTCGTCGGCTGCGCGTTTCTCATCGAGCTGGCCTTCCTGCCCGGCCGCGCGGCGCTCGCCGGGCATGACGTGCACGCGCTGATCCGCTACGACTCGGAGTAAGGACGCGGCAAGCGACAATGTGCGGGTGTGGGCGGGTGTCCAAACCATGCACTTGTTGATTGACGCGTCCTGAGGCCGCCGCCCGCCATGCCGACGGTGCGCCGCTCGCGAACGCTGCGCGCGTCCCCGGAGGAGATCTGGGCGATCGTCGGCGACGCCTACCACCTGCCGCGCTGGTGGCCGCGCGTGACGCGTGTGGAGGGCGTCCAGGATGTCGCGTTCACGCAGGTGATGACAACGGGCAAGGGCGTGCCGGTGCGGGCCGACTTCCACATCGTCGAATCGAGTGCGCCGGCGCTGCGGCGCTGGGAGCTGCAGATCGTCAACACGCCATTTGAGCGGATCCTGGCAGAGTCATCGATCGAGGTCCGGTTGGAGCGCGCGGGCGATGCGGCGACGCGCGTGGCGCTCACGCTCGCCCAGCGTCTGCGTGGCATCAACGCGCTCGGGGGGCTTGTCGCCCGCAACGCCGGCGGCCGCCAGCTCGACGAGGCACTGGATGGTCTGCAGGCGCTGCTGGGACCCGCCTGAAGCGCAGCGCGGGTGGGCCCTGCGGGGGAGGCGGGGCCGAGCGGGGTGCTACGGCGTCGTTGTCGTGGGCGCGGTGCCGCCCGTGGTGCTCGTGCCGCCGGGCACGGCTCCGCCCGTCGTCCCGCCGGCCGGCTGTGCGGTGGCGGTGATCATCTTGCCGCGCAGGATGATCGTGCCCGGCGTCTTGGGGTTCTCGGCGGTCTCGCGGGTCAGCAGGACCTCCTTGTACAGCGGCGTGTCGGGCGTCAGGTCGCTGACGGTCTCCAGCTTGCCGTCGGAGCCGACGAGCGTGTCGGGGAAGCCGAGGAACTCCTTCTCCGACGGCGACGTGTACAACCACACGCCGTAGGACGACCCGCGCGTGCTGCTCGGCGGCAGGCCGGTGGCCTGGAAGGCCAGCCGATACTGGTCGTTGTCGGGGAAGTGGACGATCGCGACGTCGGCCTTTGCGCTGGAACCGCTGTCGTCGGGTGGGCTCAGGTTGCCCTGCGCCTTGACTTCGAAGACGTCGCCGGTCGGCGTCGTGGCCTGGGTGTCGGGTGCCGTCGACGTCGACGTCGCCGCCGACTCGGAGCCGGGGTCGTCGCCGCCGCCGAGGCTGAGCGCGAGGATGATCGCGATCGCCAGCACGACGCCGATGCCGGCGGCGATCAGGCGGCCGCCGAGCTGTGAGCTCGTCTGGACCTCGACGGCGCGCGCGGCGCGGGCGTCGAGCGCGTCGAACGCCTCGGCCACCTCCTCACGCTCGGCGGGGATCTCGGGCAGCTCGCCGTTGGCGAGCGGGCTCAGCGCGCCGGCCACGGATCGCGCCCATGCGCGGCCCGCCGCGGATCCTTCGAGGTACTCGCGGGTGGCGGCCCGCCGCGAGGCGGACTGCTGGCCGAGCATGTAGTCGGCGATCTCGTCGCGGTGCCCGTCATCGACCTCCGAGGCGTCCCCTGCGACCGCAGCCACCGCGCCGCGCGCGCGGCTGCGCACGGCATCGAGGTCGGACTTCAGCAGCGTCGCAAGGTCGTCATAGGACTTGCCCTGCCGCAGCAGCAACTGCAGGATGGCGCGCTGACCGTCGGTGAGGGTGTCGAGGGAGGCCATGCAGGGCGCACCCTAGCGAGCCGGCGAACGTCCTCGCGTTGGTGAGCGGTGATCGGACCGGCGCCTACGCGCGCCGGCATGGGCGGCCGATTTCACGTCGCTCGTGGGTCGTCCCCGTTTGTGGGCGGCGCACTAGCCTGCGTTGTCGACATGAGCCTGGATCCGAAGTTTCGCCACCCGCCCGGCTTCGACGCCCTCTACGGTCTGGAGGTGCTCGAGGTCACGGACGAACTCGTGCGCGGGCAGGTCGTCGTGCGCGACGAGCTGCGCCAGCCCTTCGGACTCGTCCACGGGGGCGTGCTGGCCTCGATCGCCGAGACGCTCGCCTCGCTGGGCACGGCGGTCGTCGTGATCGGCGAGGGCAACGCGGCGATGGGCTCGTCGAACCACACCTCGTTTCTGCGGCCGATCACCGACGGCACGATCCACGCCCGCGCGCAACGCCGCCACCGCGGGCGGACGTCGTGGATCTGGGACGTGGAGTGCAGCGACGACGCGGGGCGCTTGTGTGCGCTGACGCGGATGACGATCGCGGTGCGGCCGATCCCGGCCGGGGCGCCTGCGCCGCCGCCGGGGTTCGCGGCGCCGGACGCGTGACCGCGTTGCGCCGCCGGAGTCCGGCGGGGCGTGGGCGTCGGCGGCGTGCGCTTCGCGGTGGCGTCGTGGCGATGGCGGCGTCGTTGAACGGCATCTTTGAGGGAGTGAGGGTGCGTGGCCGTTGGTGCTGCGGCCAGGGCCGGCGTGGGTTGGGTTGGG
>JBBSQG010000055.1:0-11581 GCA_038258125.1 Solirubrobacterales bacterium | reverse complement strand
GTCGGCCTTGAGCTTCTGCAGGATCATCGCGCTGATCTCGGGCGGGCTGTACTGCTTGCCGCCGGCGTCGACGCGGGCGTCGCCGCCGGGGCCGGCGACGACCTTGTAGGGGACGATCGACTCCTCCTCCTGGACCTCGCCTTCCTTGCGGCCCATGAAGCGCTTGATCGAGAAGATCGTGTTCTGCGGGTTGGTGACCGCCTGGCGCTTGGCGACGGTGCCGACAAGGCGCTCGCCGGACTGCGCGAAGGCGACGACGGAGGGGGTCGTGCGGCCGCCCTCGGAGTTCTCGATGACGGTGGGCTCGCCACCCTCCAGCACGGCCATGCAGGAGTTCGTGGTGCCCAGGTCGATGCCGATGGTCTTGCCCATGGTGAGAGTGGTCTCCTTCTTTGAAGCCTAAGAAATCTGCGTGCCAGTGTAGGAGATCTTCCTGGCGGCCCGTTGGGGGCGCAGGCTGGTTCGGCGGCGAGCGGGCGTACCGCGCCGTCGGCGCGATGGACTGATGCTGCCGCCATGCGGGCCGGTACTGTCCTGGCCATGATCGACGAGGCGGTGGTCGAGGAGGCTGCGAGGCGGTTGTCTGAAGCGGCGCCACACGCTGAGATCATCGTGTTCGGTTCGAGCGCTCGCGGTGACACGGGCCCCGACAGCGACCTCGATCTCCTGGTCGTGGAGCCATCAGTGGTTGATCGGCATCGTGAGATGGTGCGCCTGGCGCGGGTACTGCGTCCGCTCGGTGTGCCGGTGGACATCGTGGTCGTCAGCCGGGAGTACTTTGACGAGTGGGCCGGCGTGGAGGGGACGCTCATGCATGCCGCCGTGATCGAGGGCCGGACGTTCGATGTCGCCTCGTGACGGACATGACCTGGCTCGTGCGTTGCTCAAGCGCGCAACCGAGGACGAGGCGCTCGTCCGAAAGGTCGCTGACGATGCCGAGATCTCGGATGCGATTATCGGATTTCACGCCCAACAGGCCGTCGAGAAGGCCATCAAGGCGGTGCTCGCCGCCAACGGTATCGGCTTCGCAAGGACGCATGCACTTGGGTATCTCGTGGGCCTGCTCGAGGGTCACGCCATCGCTGGCCCTGAGGAGTTGGCGGAGGTAGACGAGCTCGGGCCGTGGGCGGTCGCGCTTCGTTATGAGATCGATGACGCGCCCGAACTTGACCGCGAGGCTGCACTGGTGCTGGTGACCGCCGTCACCAGCTGGGCCCGGCGAGCGGTCGGCGGTTGAGTCGAGCTGACAGCTTCCACCTCCGACTGCCGGGAGCTGGCGAGGCTGGCGTAGGCCTCGACGAGGCCGGTCGCGTCGGCGATAACCCACGTCGCGGACGTGTCGCGGCGGCGGTTCTGCCCGGCGTACCGGCGCAGCCACTCGTCGAGTGCGGGATCGCCGCAGCCAAACTCGCGGCGGTCGTGGCGATCGGGGTCCAGCAGTCCTGGACGGCGAAGCTCAAGCAATCCAGCGAAATCCGCGCGGCCGCTGCAGCGCGCTGGCCAAGCGCTCGTTGACGGCGGCGGGGTGCGTCAGGGCCTCGGTGAGCGCTGCCGCTCCGGCTGGCGTGAACTCGATCGTGTCGCGCTCGCCCTGATCTGCAGCCGCTCGTCCTTCACCGAGGCCATGTGCTCACATTGGCAGTACGCGCCGACGTTGTCATCGGATCGTGGGACGGGAAGGTCTGCTCGCGCAACGCCGAGCAGTCACAGCAGGGAGCAGACCGGCACGGTGAGTGCCAGCGCGGCGGCGGTGACCGTGTCGTGCTCGGCCAGCGTATGAACATCGGTGTAGTTGCCGTCCACCGGATCGCGGTGGACGATCAGCGCGCGCCGTTCGACGTCGAGGACCCAGTACTCCGGGACGCCGCCGGCCGCGTAGATGCGGGCCTTGCGCACGAGATCGATGCGCAGCGAGGTCGCGCCCATCTCCACGACGAGGAGGGGATCGCGACTGTGCGCATCGGGTCCGGTCAGCGGCACGATGGCGACGTCCGGCTCGGGCAAGCTGAACCGGCTGCCGACATCGACCGGGCCTTGGATGCTCAACTCGAGCCCTGCCGCCGCTGCGACCGGTGCGGCAAGCGCGGTGAGCCTTCGAACCGCGTAGGCATGCTGCGATCCCTGCGGGCTCATCTCGACGAGCACCCCGTCGAGCAGCTCCACGTGATCGTCCTCGTCGAGGATCCCGGCATCGACCATGCCCATGACGTCCGAGACGCTGAGCGGATGCAGCGGGAGCGTCTCGTCGACATGGACCGGCATGACCGCGATCGTACGCCCGGTGCGTGGTGACCCCCGCCGCGTTGTACGCCGAGCGCGCGTGTGCGACCGTATGGCGACGGGGACGGTCATAGTCGCGGGTCGGTACGGACGCGCGATGAGCATGAAAGGCAAGTCGCTTGCGGTTTCTCATAACCGGCGGCGCGGGCTTCATCGGCTCGCACCTCGCCGAAGACCTCCTCGCCCGAGGCCATCGCGTCCATGTCCTCGACGATCTCTCGACCGGCTCGATCGACAACATCCGCCACCTGAAGACCGAGCCGCGCTTCGGCTACACGATCGACACCTGCGCGAGCGCGGCCGTCGTCGCTGAGCTCGTCGACGAGGCGGACGTCGTCTACCACCTCGCGGCGGCAGTCGGTGTGGAGCTGATCGTCGAGAGCCCCGTGCGGACGATCGAGACCAACGTGCACTGCACCGAGGTCGTGCTCGCGCAGGCGGCGAAGAAGCGCAAGCCGGTCCTGATCGCGTCGACAAGCGAGGTCTACGGCAAGTCGAAGGCGTTTCCGTTCCGCGAGGACGGCGACCTCGTCATGGGCCCCTCGACGACCGGCCGCTGGTCCTACGCCTGCTCGAAGGCGATCGACGAGTTCCTCGCGCTGGCGTACTGGAAGGAGCGCAAGCTGCCGACCGTGGTGGCGCGCCTCTTCAACCCGGTCGGCCCGCGCCAGACCGGCCGCTACGGGATGGTCGTGCCGACGTTCGTCGGTCAGGCACTGGGCGGCCGGCCGCTGACGGTGTTCGGCGATGGCCGGCAGACGCGCTGCTTCTGCCATGTGAGCGATGTCGTGTCCGCGCTCGTCGATCTGATGCAGCTCGGCGAGGCGGCCTACGGCGAGGTCTTCAACATCGGCTCGCAGGAGGAGATCTCGATGCTGGGGCTGGCCGACCGGGTGCGGGAGCTGACGGCTTCCGCTTCTGAGATCCACATGATCCCGTACGAGGAGGCCTACGAGGAGGGCTTTGAGGACATGCCGCGGCGCTATCCGGACGTGAGCAAGGTCGAGGCGGCGGTCGGGTGGACGCCGACGCGGGCGCTGGACGAGATCCTCGGCGACGTCATCAACTACCAGCAGGCTGAGGCCGCAGTGGTGTGAGCGGCTCGCCGATCGAGACCGGTGCCGCAGGCCACGCGGCTCCGCGGCCCGCTGCCAACATCCATCGTTTTCCTGCATTGGATGGAATCCGCGGCCTGTCGGCGATCGCGATCCTCATCTTCCACGCTGGCATCCTGACGCACTTCAACGTGCTCAACCCGCTCGGTGCCGCGACCGCGCGGCTAAGCGTTGGGGTGCCGGTCTTCTTCGGGCTGTCGGGATTCCTGCTGTACCGCCCGTTCGTCGTCTGGCGCCGTAGCGCGGGAGCGAAGATTGACCTGCGGCGGTTCTACCGCCGCAGGATGCTTCGGATCCTCCCTGCATATTGGATCGTGATCGCGGTGGTCATCGTCATCCCAGGGATCGTCAACCAGAACGCGGCCTTGGCGCCTCTGCGCAGCGATGACCTGTGGCGCTACGCCCTCTTTCTTCAGGTGTACGACACGCACTCCGCGGCGTTCGGTCTCGGACAGGCATGGACCCTGTGCGTAGAGGTGAGCTTCTACGCCCTGCTCCCACTGCTGGCGTGGTTGGCGACACGTGCGCGGCGCGTGGGCTGGGAGATCTGCGGCTTGGCCGTGCTTGCCGTGCTGTCGTTCGCCGTGCGGATGGTCAGTCACGCCTCGGGCGACATCCTGCCAAGCGTGTGGCTCGCCGGGACCTTCGCTTGGCTAGCCGCGGGGATGTTGCTGGCGGTGCTCAGCGTCGAAGCCCAGCGCGGGCAGCTACGCAGCGCGCCGCTCCTGCCGTGTTGGGGACTCGCGTCGGTGGTGTTCGCGGCATGTGCGCTCGGCGGCCTGCCACGCGACGTGTCTGCGCCGTACAACGGCCTGCAGTTCGCGGGTGAGCACCTCGGCTACACGGTGTTCACGTTCCTCCTGCTGGCCCCGCTCGTCGTCGGAACAACGCCCGCGCGGGTGACCCGGATCCTAGGCTCGGCCGTGGGGCGCTGGCTCGGCAGGACCTCCTACGGCATCTATCTGTGGCACCTCATCGTTCTGTTCTTCCTCCTGGCGAACGGCGCGTCGGGGTGGTGGACGGCGAACCCGATGGTCCTCGTGACCGCACTTTGCATCGTCGGCTCAGTCGTCCTCGGCACTGTGTCTTATCTCGTGATCGAGCGTCCGGCGCTACGGCTGGAAGCGCGCCGCAGCCGACCCGAGGTCCCGCGCCCCCCGATCGCGTCGCCTGCCGCCGCGCCGGAGCTCGCGGTCAGCGACTGAAGCGTCGCGCTCAGGCACGGCGTGCCACGACCGTGAACATCGGCTGCCACCGGTTCTGATGTCGCTGACGGTGATAGTGAACGCGGCACTCGGTGAACCCGAGGACGCCGAGCATGCGCTTGACGACATCCGGTGTGAGCAGCCACCAGGTCTCCTTCGGCCCTCCGCGACGCGCGTTGGGTAGGAAGATCGGCCCAGGCTGGATCTTGCCCGCGAGCATCTGCACGAGCGAGTACTTCACCGAGAGTGATTCGGTCACGATCATGGTGCTCGGCTGGAGCCTGGCTGCGTTCTGTAGCGCGAGGAACGGGTCGCGGAGGTGCAGCAGGATGGCCCCGAATGTGGCGATGTCGACCTTGCCGATCGATTCGGGGATCGCGTAGACGCTGCCGTATACGACCGCTGCCTTCGATCCGCTGGCATGGTGGCACAGCCACCATCCGTCGTTGAGTGCGCGGATGTGACGTCGCCGTTCCCCGAGAAACCGTTCGTGGTCGTCGGCGGCAAACGGCACGACATCCCAATCCTGCCCATCGGAAAGGTCGTAGGCGACGACCTCGGCGCCCCGGCGCTCCATCTCAAAGCACAGATGGCCGCTCGCGGTGCCGACCTCGAGCACCCGCTTGCCCGCCACGTCGACGTGCCCCAGGTAGGAGGCCTCGTGCCCGCGCAGGTCCCACTGGCCCGCTACGGTGCCGTGTCCGGGGATGTCCATCGTGTGGTAGAAGACGCACCCGGCGGGGTCGGTCACCATCCGCGGGCTGGCGTAGGGAGGGTCGCGGTATGCGGGTGGGGGTTTCACAGTCTCTGGCTCAGTTCGAGGTCGATCCCCGGTGCCTGATCAGCTCAGGTTCGGCCGGCGACGCCGGAGCCTATCCGTGGGGCGAAGCCCGTCGGCTCGGTCTGACCGTCCGCGCACGCGAGATCAGCCTAGGATCGCTCGCATCGCCTCGATGACGGCCGTCTGTTCGTCAGTACGGAGGTGCGGATGTAGCGGCAGCGCGAGGTTCGTTCGCGCCAGTAGGTCGGCACGGGGCAGATCGCCCCAATCGCCGTGTTTGGCGTAGGCCCCCGAGCGGTGTGGGGGGACCGGATAGAAGATCAGCGTCCCGACGCCGGCCGCTGCGAGGCGCCGCTGCACCTCGTCTCGCTCATCGACGTGGGTCGCGAAGACGTGCCACGCCGGCGCGCATCCGGCATCGACCACCGGCAGGACGAGGCCGGGGAGGCCGGCGAGCTCAGTGAGGTACGTGGCGGCCAGTCGCCGACGGCGTGCGTTCCAGTCGTCCAGGCAATCAAGGCGGACTCGCAACAGCGCCGCTTGGAGCTCGTCGAGTCGGCTGTTCATCCCGCGCTCGTCATGAAGGTACTTCTCTCGCGCGCCGTAGTTGCGCAGCCGCCGGAGTCGATCCGCCAGCCCATCATCATCGGTGGTGATCGCTCCGCCGTCACCCACTGCGCCGAGGTTCTTCGTTGGGTAGAAGCTGAATGCTGCCGCGTCCCCGAGCGCGCCCGCGCGCCGGTCCGCGAAGCTAGCGCCGTGAGCCTGGGCGGCGTCCTCGAGGACCTTGACCCCGTGCTCCTCGGCTAGCTGTGAGACCACGGTCATCTCCGCACATTGGCCGTAGAGGTGCACAGGCATGATCACCTTCGTGCGCGCGGTGAGCGCGGCCCCAATCGCCCCAGGATCGATGTTCGCTGTTTCGATCCGAGGTTCGACGGGGACCGGTGTTGCGCCTACGGCCGAGATCGCCAGCCACGAGGCGATGTACGTGTTCGACGGCACGATGACCTCGTCACCGGGCCCGACCTCCCATGCGCGCAGGACGAGCTCGAGAGCCTCCATACCGTTGCCCACGCCGACGCAATGACGTACTCCGCAGTACGCGGCCCACTCCGCCTCGAATGCCTGGACCTCGGGTCCCAGGACGTACCAGCCGGACCGCAGGACCCGCAGCGCGGCCGCATCGAGCTGCTCGCTCAGCTCCTCGTACTGACGGCGCAGCTTGAGAAACGGAACCTCATCCACTGCGGACGTGGGCTCGGTATTCGTCGTAGTCACGGATGTAGTCGGCCGCGTCATACGGCTCGGAGGCGAGCACGAGCAGCGCAGCGTCCGCCGAGCAGCGGTAGAAGATCAGCCATACGCCTGCTCTGACGTACAGCCCATGGTTTGGCCGGTCCAAGACGAGTTCCGAGCGGTTGTGACCATCGTCGACCACGATGTTCACGCTGCCGCTGACGCAGATCAGGAACTGCTCGAGCGCCCGATGGGCATGCTCGCCGCGCACCTCGCGTGACGGGACGTCATGGACGATGAAGAAACGCTTGGGCGTGAACGGGAGCTGCCCCTCGATCTCCCCGAACGTCAGCGCGCCGCGTAGATCCGCCACGACCGGGAGGTCGATCAGGGTCACGCCCGTGACGTCGCCGACTGCCTGGGGCGCCGCATCTTCTGCGGGCCCGGTGACCAGCGGTGCGGCTGTCGGGGCGTCGACGTAGCCGGTGATCCGCGCGGGATTGCCGACGACGATCGCGAACGGCGGCACGTCGCGCGTCACGACGGCGCCGGCGCCGACCATGGCGTCCGCCCCGATCACGAGGCCCGGCAGCACGGTCGCGTTGGCACCGATCGATGCCCCTCGCTTCACGAGCGTCCGCAGGTCCGCCGTGCGGTCATGCTTGCTGCGCGGCATCCGATCGTTGGTGAACGTCGCGTTAGGGCCGACGAAGACATCATTCTCAAGCTCGATGCCGTCCCACAGCTGCACCCCGCATTTGATCGTGACGCTGTCACCCACGATCACGTCGTTCTCAACGAACACGCCGTCGCAGACGTTGGCGTCACGGCCGATCCGGGCACCGGCGAGGATATGCGCATTGGCCCAGATGCGACTACCCGGTCCGATGTCCGAACTCTCGACGATCGCTCGCTCGTGGATGAAGACTCCGGGCGGCGAAGGGCCGGCGGGCTGGTCGTCGGCTGACCGCACAGGCGCACTGTAATGGTCGGCTCTCGTGATCACGCGGGCCACTCGCCGACGGCCCTTGGGGAATCGAGCGGTACGAGGGCGCCGTGGTTCGCCGCCGACGTAAGCTGTGACCTTGTCCGCCAGCAGCGGTAGCTAGGTTCATGGCAGGGGTCTGGCGCCCGGTCATCGCAGCTGGGGGCGCGCGCCTTTGGTCGCTGGGCGTATCTGTGCTGATCCTCGCAGTGAGCGCGCGCGCGCTCGGCGAGGTGGGCCGCGGCGAGTTCGCGTCTGTCTTCACGCTTGCGCTCCTCGCGAGCTCGGTCCTCTATCTGAGCCTCGGCCAGGTGGGGCTGCACGATGCGCGGGATCTGGGGAGCGAGCCCACATGGCGGGGGCGGTTGCTGAGCACACTGGCGGTGTTCACCGTCGCCGTGTCGATCCTCGCATGGCTCGGCGTCGCCGCCCTCTGGCTCATCACAGACGGCGACGCGTTCAAACCTCTGGGGCCCGGCCTGCTCTCCGTCGGACTGCTGCTGTTGCCGGTGCTCGTCTGGGAGCAGTTCGGCAGCGCGTTGCTGGCGATGCACGACCGCGTGGACATCTACAACCGAGCGCAGATCGTGGGGCGGTCGATCTCGCTCGTAGCGGCCATCATCCTGCTCACTCTGGGGACAGGCGTCTACGGGCTGCTCCTGAGCGTGCTCGCCGGACAGGCGTTCGTCGCGCTGCGGGGCATCGCGTTCCTGTCGCGCGCGAGCCCGCGAGCCCGGCCCTCGCGTAGCTATGCGTCGCATCTTGTGCGCCGCGGGCTGCGTTTGCATCTGAGCGCGGTAGCCACCGTGCTGATCGCAAGCGCCGACGTTCTCATTGTCGCCCACCAGCTCGGCGCACGGGCGGCAGGGTCCTATCAGCTTGCGACGCAGCTGCTGCTTGCGCTCACTGTTGTGCCGCAGGCCGCGACGCTGATCGTTTATGGTCGCGTGGTCTCGGAAGGCGCGCAGCCGGCCTGGGAGCAGCAACGAAGGATCGGCGCTGCGGCACTCGCTCTAGTGGTCGTGCTAAGCACCATTGCCTGGATTGCGGCACCGACCCTCATTGACATCGTGGCCGGCGCGGGATTCGACGACTCCGTCGGGGTCTTCCGGATCGTCGTTATCGCGGCACTCGGCTTCTCGCTGTCGGCGATCATGGCGCCACAGTGGATCGGCCGGGGGCTGTTCGGGCTGGCGAGCGGTCTCACGGTCGCGGTGGCGACGCTCAACGTCACCGCAAACCTCATCGTCGTTCCCCGGGCAGGACTGCATGGCGCGGCGTTCGTCGTCGTCGGGACGTCGGCCGCCATGCTCGTGATCAACGGCGCGCTCGCCATCCGCTGCGAGCGCGAGCGTTCGCCTGCGGTGCGGCGGGCACCGCCAGCCTCTACGAGGCCGCACGAATCGCCGGAGGCCGGCGCCTGATGTCGGGCTGGTCGGCGTCGTTCGCCACTCGCGAGCGAGTTTTCGGTGCGCTCGTCGATGACGCCCGCCGTCTGTGCGCCGCCGGCGACGATGCTGAGGCCGCGAACGCTGTGAGCATCGCCGCGGAGTATGCGTGGCGATGTCCATTCGGGGTGGTCGCATCGCCGGAGCTCGAGGCGATCCTGCACGAACTCGGACCCCGCTTGTTCGGCGATGACCAAGCGAACGGGGCGGTGCCGACGGCCGGCGTCCTGCACGTTGCGACGCACGCTCTCAGCGTGGGGGGGCACACACGGATACTTCGCCAATGGGTGCGGGGCGACAGCGCCAGGACCCATGACCTTGCCCTCACCGCGCAGCAGGGCCGTCCGGTGCCGTCAGACATCGTACGGGCTATCGAGGCGACGGGGGGGACGGTCCACGACCTGAGTGCTTCACCGATCACCGAGCGCGTTCGCGCGTTGCGCGCGATTGCGGCGACGCGGCGGTTCTGCGTGGTCCACCAGGATCCGTCGGATGTCGTGCCGTCGCTTGCGCTCTCGGCAGGCCCGCGGACGTGGTCGACGATCCTCGTCGACCATGCAGACCATGTGTTCTGGCTCGGCACGAAGATGGCGGACGTCGTGGCCCATCTGCGCCCGGCGGCGATTGCATTGGCCGCCAGGCACCGTGGCCTGCCCGCCACCGCGGCGACCATGATCCTGCTTCCGTTCGAGCCGGCCGCGGCAAGTCCCGATCGTGAGGCGGCCCGTGAACGGCTGGGCATCCGGCCGGCTGACGTCGTCGTGCTCAGCGTGGCGAGCGAGTACAAGTTCGGCGACGGCACGTCGGCGCACTTCCTCGACGGGCTCGAGTGCGTGCTCTCACGGCACGATCAGCTCCAGGTGCTCGTCGTCGGTCCTAGGCCAACAGGGCGCTGGCGGGCCGCCGCCGAGCGGTTCTCCGGGCGGGTGCGGGCCGTCGGTGTACAGGCGGACATCGGGCGGTACTTGGCGGCGGCCGACATCTACGTCGACAGCCACCCGTTTCCGTCGTTCACCTCGGCGATGCAGGCGGCCCAGCAAGGATTGCCGACGTTGGGGCGCCGGGCAACTCATCCGGATGTTGCATACCTGCAGCTCGACGACGAAGCGGGGGGCGCGGCGATCACCTGGGCGGCCGACGACGCCGCACTCGCGACGATCATCTCGCACTGGGTGCAGGATGCCCAGGCACGACGCCGCGCCGGCCACGCGGCGGCCGAGGCCGTGCGTTGTGTGTCGCGGGACGACGAATGGCGGCGCAGTATCGAGCGGACCTACGGGCGAGCCGCGGAGATCTGCACCGGCCCCGCCGCGCAGGACGTGGCGCGCCGCCTGCCCGTGCGGCTGGCGGAGGCGGTTGCCGACGCCCATCATTGGGGAAGGGTCGACGGCGCCTTCGTCCATGCCATGGCCCGCGATTGGCGCGGGGGGAGCGCACGGGCACACGCGACGCGCTGCGCGCGCACGCTCTGGCGGATGCGTGCGGACCGCCGCTCCCAGCAGGCACTGTTCGGGATCTGGCGCGACCGTGCCGCGACGCGACTCGGTCGCCGCTAGTGGTGCACGACCGTTCCGGCGACGCGCAGCCGCCCGTGGCCGTCATCGTCCTCAACTGGAACGGCGCGGATGACACCCTCGCCTGCCTGCGGTCGCTGCAGCTGGTCGCCGACCCTCAGCTCGACGTCATTGTCGTGGACAATGGGTCGACCGACGACAGCGTGGCGCGCATCCGGGCGCACCGGCCCGAAGCCCTGCTGCTATGCGCCGGGGCGAACATCGGCTTCTCGGCCGGCAACAACATCGGCATCCGGGCGGCGCTCGATCGCGGCGCGGATCGCGTGCTGATCCTCAACAACGACACCGTCGTCGACCCTCAGGCCGTGGCCCGGATGTGCGATGAGCTCGATCGCGAGTCGTCTGCGGGTGCGGTGTGCCCGCTGCTCACCTTTAGCACGCCTGCCGATCTCGTCTGGTTCGCGGGCGCCACGTTCGAGCCGGCCCGGGGCCGGAGCGGGCGGATGACCGGCTACCGGCGGCCGCTCGGCGACTGGGTTGAATCAGTGCCGCGTGAGATCGATCGCGGCGTCGGGGCTGCGATGATCGTTCGCCGCGAGGTGATCGCCGAGGTCGGCCTGCTCGACGATGATTACTTCTTCCTGTATGAGGACGTCGACTGGTCGCTGCGCATTCGTGCGGCCGGCTGGAGTATCCGATTCGTGCCGCAGGCGCGCGTGATCCACAGGGTCGCGGCGAGTCATGCCGGTCGCGAGATTACCCCGAACTCGCTGTACTACCTCATGCGCAACCATCTGACGGTCTGCAGGCGCCACGCGCCGCTTCGTGGCCTGCGCGAAGCGGGTCGCCAAGTCGTCATCGTCGCCGTCCTCGTGTGGTCGGCCCGGCGCGCGCGGCCGGTGCGAGCGAGCCTCGCAGCGCTGATCGCCGGTTGGTGCGACTTCCACGCCGCCCGGATGGGTCGTCGTCCCTGACCGTAGAGGTCGCGGGGCCGGCCGGCTGGCGCGCTGCCGC
>JBBSQG010000054.1:0-11707 GCA_038258125.1 Solirubrobacterales bacterium | reverse complement strand
CTCGCGCTGCGCAATGGCCGCTGGGTCCGCCTTGCCTCCCTGCGCCACCCGCGCGCCGCCGCCGCCGCGGCCGTCGTCGACGACAGGATCGTCGTCGTCGGCGGGCAGGCCGACGGCGCGCTCGTGCCGGCGACGGAGGTCTGCGATGGCACGAAGTGGCGCGACCGCGCGCCCCTGCCGACGCCGCGCGAGCACCTCGCCGCCGCCTCCGACGGCCGCTTCGTCTACGCCGTCGGCGGTCGCAAGCGCTCGTCAGATCGCAACACGGCCGCGCTCGAGCGCTACGACGCCACGGCCGACAGCTGGAGAAAGCTTGCGCCCCTGCCGACGGCGACCGGCAGCATGGGCGCGGCGATCGTCGGCCGACAGCTCGTGGTTGTCGGCGGCGAGGGCGCGTCGCAGCTGATCAAGAACGTGCAGTCCTACAACCTCGATTCGGGGCGCTGGTCACAGCTGGGGGCGATGCGGACCCCGCGCCACGGGCTCGGCGTCGCGTCGTTCGGCGCGACGATCTACGCCCTCGACGGCGCCAAGGCACTCGGTCATCTGCAGTCGACGGGCACGGCCGAGGCACTCGACCTCGGCTGAGCAGTCGACCGGCGTGCACGACTCGGTCGGGCCCGCGTCGCCTCGATTGGCCGTCTCACGTCTCCAAGGGCCGCCGACATCGCGGACCGCCGGGCATCACGAAACGCCTGCCCGGAGGCGGCTTGTCACGAAGGTTGCGATCGCCCGCCGGGCCTAGACTTACGTGCGCCCGTGCCGCCGACCTTCTGCCGCCACAATCGCTTCATCGCCAACTGTCCGATCTGTCGCCCGGCGGACCCGCCGCCGGCGGCGAAGCGCTCCGCGCGCAAGCTGTCATCGTCGTCTTCGTCACGTTCGACCGCCCGTGGCGGGACGCGGCCGGGGCGCAGCAGCGCGGTTCGCGTGCGCCAGCTCACGCAGGCCGCCGACGACGGCTACCGCTGCGGGCTCGTCACGGGCCTGAAGGCGACCGCCGACGCCGCGCGCCTCGCCGCCGAGCTGGCCTTCGCCACCGCCCGGCTCGCCGAGCTCGCCGCCGACCCGCCGAGGCTGTACGCGGATATCACCCTGCTCGACGACGCCGAGGAGGCGCTGTGGCTTGCGTTCCTCGTGGCCTGGATCGGGCCGCTGCCCGACGACGAGGACCCGTTCGCCGAGATCCGCGCCGCGCACGTGCCGTGGGGGTCGGGCGAGCTGCCGCGGCTCGACGTCACGCGCGGCCCGCGCAGCACGGCCGATCCGGCGGCCGGCGAGCGCACGATCCTCGCCTACCGGGGCTGGGCGAAGCGCGCCGGCAGCCAGGCGGCGGCATTCGCCGGCGAGCCGTCGTGGACGCCCGAGCGGCGCTTTGATCGCGTCTTCGAACGGCTCGCCCTGCCGGGGCTCGGGCGCGGCTCGCGCTACGAGCTGCTCGTGTCGCTCGGTCGGCTCGGGATCGTCGACTTGCGCCCGGCGTCGCTGCAGTTCAGCGACGACGAGACGACGATCGCCGCCAAGCGCGTGTTCGGGATCGGCGACAAGATCCTGCTCGAGCGCCGCGCCCGCGAGCTCGTCGACGCGGTCGGCGTGCCGGTCGAGGCGCTCGACCTGGCGCTGTTCAACTGGGGTGGGCGTGGCGGCGCGCGGGCCACGTACGGCTCGACCGCGGTCGCAGACGACGCCTCCCGCCAGGCGATCGCCGGCGTTCTCGGCGTCTGAGCGGTCGCACGTGCGTCCAGCTCCGTCGCCGCTGGCTGCCGGCTGGGCGACCATCCTGCCGATGAGCGTCGTGGAGCCAAGGAAGGCATGAAGATGAATCCGCGCGTCAAGCTGCTCAGGGAGCTCGTCAACGACGAGCTCTACGTCGTCGACCATGTCGCCGTGGCCGACGCCGTCCTACTGCGCTGCGTCACCCGCCTCACCCTCCCCGACGTCACGTTTCGCGGGCGACCGCGGCCAGCACCCGAGGTGCGCTCCTTCCGGCCCCATCGGGGTTCGAGGTCGTTCCGCCTCTCGCGTGCTGAGCGCCGGACGGCGCACGGCGCCGGCGCTGCCGCGATGACGGCCTGACGCAATCGCTCCGACAAGCCGGGCTTCGCAGCCTCGGCTTCCCGGCCGACGTGGCTGCTTTGACGCCCAGTCGGCGGACACTTCGCAAGAAAAGTTCGCAAATTGCGACATTGTGTCTGGAGTGGGGGGCCGAAAACCGGCATACCTACGCGTAGGCAGGAGAGAGGGTCCCTTGGTGGCCCAGAGCGTGGAGGCCCGCATTGGCGGATGGGCAGACAGGGGGAAGGCGAGGGAAAGGGGCGGAGGACTTGATCCTCCGCACGATCGCGGCGCACGCGGACTCGCTGCTGCGCACCGCCCGCCGCTATTCGGTCTGCCCCGAGGACGCCCAGGACGCCTACCAGCGCGCGCTGGAGATCTTCATGAGCCATGCGGATCGGCTCGACGGCGCAAAGGCGGCAGCCTGGCTGCATGTCGTCGTCAAGCGCGAAGCGCAGACCATCCGGCGTTCCCGCGGGCGGTTCCTGGTGTCTCATGACGTCGATCTCGACGATCAGGAGGCGCCGTCCCTTCCGACGCCGGACGAACGGCTCGCGAGCGTCGATCTCGTCGGGCGTGCGGCGGAGGCGCTGCAGCGTCTCAAGCCCCAGGAGCTGCGAGCACTCTGGCTGAAGGCACAAGGGCACAGCTACGGCGAGATCAGCGCCTTGACCGGCTGGTCGTACACGAAGGTCAACCGATGCCTCACCGAAGGCCGCCGCAGCTTCCTCTCCCGCTACGCGACGATTGAGTCCGGGGCCGAATGTGAGCGCTGGCTGGCGGTCATCTCCGCGATGGCCGACGGTGAGGCCACCAGCGAGCAGATCGTCCAGATCAGACCGCACCTGCGCAACTGCCCCGGATGCCGGGCGACGCTGAAGACACTGCAAAGCAGCGCAGAGCCGCTCAGCGCCGTGCTCCCAATCCCGCTGCTGGGGGCAGTCGCTGCGGGAGAGGACCACGTCGTCAACCTCGTCACGCGTGCCTATGAAGCCGTGGCCGGTGGGTTCCAGGAGCGCGCGATCCACTCATTCACCAAGGCACAAGGATTCCTGGAAGCAGCTTCGGCGGGCAAGCTCGCGGCTGTCGCGGCTTCCGCGGCTGCGGTGGCCGGAGGCGGCTATGCCACCGTCGAGCGACAGCTTCCCGGCGTTGGGTCTCACAGGCCCGAAAAGTCTGCGGCCCAAGTCGAGCCTCGAGATTCAGGGGTCGCGCCTGGCGTGCAGGCCCGCGAGGCGTCGGCTGTTCGCCGCACGACCACCACCACGCCGCACGCGAAGAACCTCAGCGAGTTCGCGGCTCCGGCACCCAAACAGTCTGTCTCATCGCCAGAATTCGGGCGCTCCAAGGCACCTGACGTTCAGTTTGCGCGCGCCGCAGCCGCGGGGGGCCCGTCGGTTCACGCGACGTCGGCCTCAGCGCCGCGCCCCAAGCGCGCGCCTGAGTTCAGCCCAGCATCCAGCTCGCCCGAGTTTGGCGGTTGAGGCGCAAACGGACGTCCGATGACCATTGCCCTCCAAGCGGGTGCCCGCACTGGGCGCCGTTGCGCTCGTCCTGCAACCGGTCGCCTCGTGCGTCCCAGATGGTCGATCCAGATCTGTCCGACTCGCCCCCTACGGTGCGTCCAGTACCACGTCCCCCGGCCAGGGAGCCGCCATGCCGTTGTGCTTCATCGAACCGCAGGACGCGATCCGCGTGATCGCTGAGTCTGTGGGCCGCGAGGCCCGCCGACAGCTGCTGGGCGAGCTCGTGCGCGCATGGGTTGACGAGATCCCCGAGAACGAGCTGGCGTCGCATTACGCCAAGGCGGTGCAGGACCTCGACGAGCACGACCTGTCGATGCTGGCGGCGTGGCATGCGTCGTTGGAGGTCGGGCATCCGATCGCCAATCGGGATTTCCTCGTCCACGTGTTCCCGAGCCTCGGCGACAACCGCCGGGAGGCGCTGAAGATCGCCGCCGGCTTTCGGGGCGAGGAGGCATTCGATGCCGGCGTGGCCGAGGATCAGGCGCTGGAGACCGTCCTGCCCCATCTCTCGCGCGCGCGCTGCATGGAGCTCGCCACCGAGTGTGTCGAGCTCTACCTCTGGGACCGGCTCGGCTCCGACAACTAGGACGCGGCCGCCGGTGGCGCGCCGTCGGGCACCGCCGCTCCCAGCGCCGCCCGCACATCGGCCATCGCCTGCTCGGTGTCGCCGAACACCACCGCGCTCATCCCGGCGGCGACGGCGGCCTCGCAGTTGACTTCGGCCTCGTCGATGAACAGGCATTCCCGCGCCGGCAGGCCGAGTCCAGTCAGCGCCAGCTCGTAGATCTCCGGATCGGGCTTGCGGACACCGACGAACGCGCTGTCGATCACGAGCTCGAAGATCTCGTCGATCGGAGCCAGCGCGCGCCAGCGCAGCTCCCACTCGCGCACGTTGTTGGTCAGCAGCGCCATCCGGTATCCCTCCGCCCGCAGCGCCGCCATGAACTCGATCATCGGCTCGTTGGCGAACAGCCCCTCCCACAACGTGTCGGCGAAGTCGTCGAGCACGACCTCACGGCCGAGCTGCTCGCTCAGCGCACCGCGCAGACCGTCGACGAATGCCGTCTCTGACGGCCGCCCGCATTCGAGCTCGTGCAGCGGATGCGCCCCGTCGCGCTCGTGCAGCGCCGCGAGCGCCTGGCCCAGCGCGGGCATCGTCACCCCCGACCGGTCGGCGATGCCCTGAAACGATCCGGCCAGCGGCGTCGTGAGCACACCACCGAAGTCGCTGATGACTGCCCGGATCACTTCCCGCGACGGCCGAGTCGTCCGCCACCGCCGGCGCCGCCGTTGACTCGCCGCAGCACGTCGTAGCGCCCGGTCCCGGTGCGGCCCTCCATGCGCCACTCGAAGAACGCGCTGTCCAGCCGCAGCTCGCCGAGGTCGACCGTCGTGCCACACACGACCTCCCCCGCCGCGCGGCGCGCGTAGCCGCCCTCCTCGGACATCCACAGCTCCAGGCCGGCGCGGCGCTGGCGCAGTTCGCCGTCATACGTCGTCGACAGGCGCGGGTCGAAGATCGCGCGCGGCTCGCCGCGGTCCACGAAGAACCCGGCCACCGCCTCCTCGTCGTGGTGCTTGGCCTTCGCCGGCCGCACCGCCGTCAGCGACACCGCCCGATCGCGCCCCATCCACGCCGACAGCGTCCGCGCGAGCTCGATCCGGCTCCAGTCCGGGATGCCCCACTGGTGGCCGCGCTGGCCCAGGCAGCGCACGCCGTAGGTCCGCCCGCCGTGGGTCACGGTGCCCATCACGCCGCACACCTGCTCATAGCCCTCGGTGCCGCCGAGCTGCGCGACCGCGGCATCGCTGTCCAGCACCGCGGGCGCGGAGATCGCCTCGAATCGCAGGTCGAACTTCGCCTCCGCGCCCGCATACCCGACCGTCCATGCCTCCAGCGGCGACACGACCTCCGAGCGCACGCCGGCGGCCGTCACCGACTCCCACGACGGTGTCTGCTCAGCATCGACGGCCTGCGTCTGCGTCGTCGCACCGACGAGCCGGTCACCGGCGTAGACGATCGCAAAGCCGCTCGCCCCGCCGCCGCCGATGCCCACGCGCGCCAGGCCGTACAGCCGGGCGGCGGGATCACCGAAGGCGAACGTCACGGAGTCGCGGAACGCCGGGTCGTCGCTGGAGCGCGGCGCCTCGTCGGCGGGGCCGATGGTCACGGCAGCGTGCGCCGCTGCGGCGGCACCTCGCTCGCGGTGCCCTCCACGACGTCGTCGTCTGACGGCGATCGGGGACCGGCCCGCGAGCCTGCCCCGGCGCCGGAGCCACCGGTCTCGAACGTGAACATGCGGCCCATCCGCGCGCTGGCGCCGCTCGCCGCTCCCGACACGATCCGCGGGCCGAAGCGGCGCACGAGGATGGTGCGCACGATCGCGCGCGTCGGCGGCAGCAGCAGGATCAGGCCGAGGATGTCGCTGAGAAAGCCCGGCGTCAGCAGCAGCGCGCCGCCGAAGATCACCATCGCGCCGTCCATGACCTCGCGCCCGGGCACGCGGCCCTCGGCGAGCGCGCGGTTGAAGTGATTCCACGTGGCGCGGCCCTGCGCGCGCATGAGCGCGGCGCCGAGCACGGAGTCGAGGATCAGCAGCGCGATCGTCGGCAGGATGCCGATCGCCTGACCGATCTGGATGAGCACGTAGAGCTCGGCGATCGGCACGACGATGAACAGGAAGATGAGCAGCAGACCCATGGTCAGATGAAGGCTACGCGAGCGCTGCGCCGGGGTTGGCCAGGGGTGGCGTCCCGCGCGTTCTCGATGAGGTCGCGCTACTCCCAGCGCAGTGTTCGCGGCGTCTTGCGCATCCGCAGCACCCGCACCGGAACCCCGGCGGCGACGGCGTTGTCGGGCACGTCCTTGGTGACGATCGTCGAGGTCCCGAGCACGCAGTTGTCGCCGACCGTCGCGCCGCGCAGGATCGCCACGCCGTAGCCGATCCAGACGTTGTGGCCGACGCGCACATCGCGCTTGTAGATGCCCTGCTCGCGGATCGGGCGGTCGACCTCGACGACGCCGTGATCGAAGTCGATCAGCATCACGCGGTCGGCGACGATGCACTCGCGGCCGATCGAGACGTGCTGGAAGGCCGAGATCGTGCATTCCTGGCCGAGCACGGTCTTCGCCCCGATCCGCGCCTCGCCTTCGTGTACGCGGATCTTCGAGCCGTGCCCGATCCACGACCAGCGGCCGAGGTGCAGCGTCGCGCCCTTGCCGATCTCGATCGTCACGCCGGGACAGACGAAGCACAGCCCGTCGGTCTTCAGCCGTCCGCGCCAGCGCGCCTTGAGCCACAGCCAGCGCGCGATCAGGCGCGCGTAGTTGCGGTTGAGCATCCCGTGGGAGCGCATGAAGCGCCACAGCGTCCGCGGGCCGCCGTGCAGCGGCTCCGGCTCGCGCCGCACGTCCGGCGGCGGAGGATCGGGCTCGGCGGCCGCGGACGGGATCCCCGTCACGCCGGGCTGTGCACCGCCCACGGCAGAGGCCTGCGTCGGCGGCACGTCAGCCCTTGGAGACGTGCAGCACGGCCTTGCCGGGCTGGATGAAGACGACCTCGTTGGTCTCCGGGCTGTCGTAGACGGCGGCCCAGCCGTCGACGATCAGCGCGTGCTCGCCGGGCGCCGGCGCGGGCCACAGGAGCGCGACCTGCTCGTTGGCCTGGACGTTCTCGGTCGTGCGCCGGCCCGCCCCGAGCATGAGCAGCTGCTTGTGCCACTTGACGGTGACCGACGTCGCGCGCGGGCGCCCGTCGGAGCCGACGGTGACGATGTACGGGTTCAGGCCGAAGCGCTCGATCGCCTGCGGCAGCTCCTCCAGCGGCACGTTGACGGACATGGCGCTAAGGCTACGGGTAGCGACAGCACGCCGCCGACCCCTGGCATGATCGTCGCCCGTGGCAGTCGACCCGAACCTCGCTCAGCGCCTGCTCGACGGCGACCGTCGCGCCCTCGCGCGCGCGATCTCACTCGTGGAGAACAACGATCCCGCCGGCTGGGCGCTCGTGCGCGAGGTCTATCCGCACACCGGCAAGGCGGCCGTCGTCGGGGTCACCGGCGCACCGGGCGCCGGCAAGTCGACGCTGATCGGCGAGCTCGTGAAGAACCGCCGCGCCGCCGAGCGCAGCGTCGCCGTGCTGTCGATCGACCCATCCTCGCCGTTCACGCAGGGCGCGCTGCTGGGCGACCGCATCCGTCTCACCGAGCACTTCCTGGACCCGGGTGTCTTCATCCGCTCGATGGCCAACCGCGGTGCGCTCGGCGGCCTGAGCGAGGCGAGCCTGCAGGCCGCGCTGCTGATGGACGCTGCCGGTCGCGACGACGTCTTCCTGGAGACCGTTGGCGTCGGTCAGGCCGAGGTCGACATCATCGACCACGCCGACACCATCCTGCTCGTGCTCATGCCCGGCGGCGGCGACTCCGTCCAGGCGCTGAAGGCGGGGATCATGGAGATTCCCGACATCATCGTCGTCAACAAGGCCGATCATCCGCTGACGCAGACGATGGTGCGCGAGATCCGCGGCGTCCTCTCGCTCGCCCCGCAGGGCTCGTGGAAGGTGCCGATCCTGCAGACCGAGGCGGTCGACGGCACGGGCGTCGACGCGCTCATGGACAAACTCGTCGAGCACCGCGCCCACATCGAGGCCGAGGGAACGCTGTCCAAGCGCCGGCGCCAGAGCCTGCGCAACGAGGTGCTCGCGCTCGCCACCCACCGCGTGCGCCGCGACCTGGAGCAGCGCCTCGCGCAGGGTGACGGCTTCGAGCAGCTGATCGACGACGTCGTCGCGCGGCGGCTCGACCCGGCGAGCGCGGCCGCGGCGCTGCTGGACACCCCCGCGCCGCCGCAGCCGGGTAGCCCGGCGCGCCCCGAGTAGCGCGAGATCCGAGCGTCCGCGGCTGCGCCCGGCACGCGGAAGGGAGTACCGGGCCATTCATCCGCGAGAGAACCTCGACGATCGGCCCGGCTCTGGAAGCTCGCGTATGGCGGTTTCGGGGCTGTATCCACCCCGAATCCGCCATGCGTTGCCCGGTTGGCGCGCGCCCGCTCCGGACGAACGCGGAAGTCGCGGTGCGCGCAAGGACGTGATTCCACTCACGTCGGATAACAGACTCCCCAGGCGATCGCGCGACCGCCGGTCAGCGCCGGCTCCGCTTGGCCATGGCCCGCACGTTCTTTGCACGCCCGCCGGCCGGTGTGACGCGCAGGCGCAGCTCGAGCCTGCCGCCGCGGCGGCGTAGCGCGCGCCGGCCGGCGGCGGTGAGCTTCAGTCGCAGACTGGCCTTCCCGCCGCGGCGCAGCTTCAGCGTCCCGCGCGCGATCGTGCGCGAGCGCAGGCGCAGCGTGCCCGTCAGCTTCCCGGCGACCGGCAGGCGGCTGGTGAACGTGATCTTCCGCGAGCGGGAGAGTGAGGTTCCGCGTCGCGCGAGGCGGCGGATTGTCGTGCGGGTGTCACGGCGCAGCCGCTTGACCGCCGACGACGAAAGCACGGTGGCGACCGCCGGGAGCGGAAGCGCCCGTGACGGTGCCAGCGTGGGCGGCGGTGGCGGGCTGAGCGCAGGCGGCGGCGTGGCGGGACCTGCGATCTGCGTCCAGCTCGCCGTGCTGACCGTGCCGACGTTGCCGACGTCGTCGGTCGCGACGACGGAGAGGGCGTGCGGACCCGGGACGAGACCGGTTACCCGGATCCCCGGCTGCCCGCATGCCACGGATGGGCGCTCGTCGACCGTGCAGCGCGCGCTGACGGTGTCGGGGTCGGTGGTGAACACCAGGCCGGCGACGTCGCCCGCATAGGTGACCGGCGCGCCGGATGCGATGGAGATGCGCACCGCCGGACCGTGCGTGTCGAGCGTCCAGGCGCGCTGCACGTACGCGCTCACGGTGCCCGCGCGGTCGACCGCCCAGACGTCGACGCGCCGCTCGCCATCGCCGGAGGTGTCGCTGAGCACAAGCGGCGACGGGCACGGGTCGTGCACCGTCGACGTCGCCGCGTAGAAGCAGCCCAACGTCGAGCCGGGCTCATCGGCCGCGAACTGCAACGACGCCTCGCGCGCGTTCGTGCGCGCCGGCGGGCCGCTGAGGATCGTCGCGACCGGCGGGCGAGTGTCGACAACCCACGTGTACGGTGCCGCAAGCGTTCCCGCGTTGCCGGCGCGGTCGCGGGCCTCGACGCTCAGCGCGTAGTCGCCGTCGGCGAGTCCGGTGAGCTGGCGACAATCATCCTCGGTGCGCAGCGGGCCGTCGTTGAGCCGGCAGGCGAGCGAGATGTTGTTCGCCTCCGAGCTGCTGAACTGAAAGGACGGGTCGCGGTCGCGGCTGAACGGGTCCGGCCCGCGGAACACGCTGACCGTGGGCGCGGTGCGATCGGTCAGCCATGCGCGCTGCGCGATCGCCCCGCGGTTGCCGAGGTCGTCGATCGTGCGGACCTCGAAGGCGTGCTCGCCCTCGTCCGGCGCGCTGACCGTGCGCGGCGAGCTGCAGGCCGCCCACGCGCCGCCGTCGAGGCGGCACTCGAGGCCTCCCTCGGCGGGCTCGGCGGCGGCGAAGCGCAACTCGACGCTGACCGCGTTGGTCTCCGCGGCCGGGCCGGCGTCGATCCGGGCGGCCGGTGCCGTCGTGTCGATCGTGAAGTACGCGTCCTTGAAGGCGCTCACGTTGCCGGCACGGTCGGTCGCGGTGACGACGACGCGGTGGCGCCCCTCTGCGAACGTGCCGGTGTACGGGCTCGTGCACGCGCCGCCGCCGCAGTCAAACGTGACGTCGTCCTCGTCGGCGGTGAACTCGATCTCCGGCGTGGCGTCGTTGGAGCGGTCCGGCGGCACCTTGGTCAGCGTCACGACCGGCAGGCGGCGGTCCAGCGACCACTGGTGCTCGGCGGGCTGGGGCTCGACGTTGCCGGCCTCGTCGACAGCGCCGATCGTCGCCTCGTGCGGGCCGTCGCCCGCCGGGTAGCTCAGCGCGAACACCTCGTCGGGGCAGTCGGCGTCCCACGGCTCGCCGTCGAGCGTGCACTGCATCCGCACGTCGGGCTCGTCGACCGTGAAGCGCAGCGGGCGCAGGCCGTCGCCGTTGTCGTACGGCCGCGGGCCGCTGACGATCGTCGTCTCGGGCGGCGTCGTGTCGACGCGCACGAGCGCCGTCGACGTCGTCGTGCCGCCCATGCCGGTCACCGTCACGCTGATCTCGTGCTCGCCGTCGGCGAGATCGTCGGGCGGCGTGAAGCCGGGGAAGCAGGCCTGCGGCGTGCCACCGTCGATCGCGCAGGAGGTCAGCAGCGCGTCGTCGGTCTGCCAGCTCAGCGCCGGGCGGCGCTCGCGCGTCGGCGAGGCCATCGTGCTCAGCCGCAGCGTGGGCCCCGGCGCCGCCGGGCCGTAGGCGATGACCTGCTCGCCGTTGGCGGCGAGCAGCGTGCCGGCCCGCGCGGTGAGGATCGGCGCGCCGTCGTCGAACGCTCGGTCAGACCACAGCACGGTCCCGTCGGCGAGGTCGAGCGCGACGACCTCGCCGCTCTGGCGCGCGACGTAGACCGTGGCGCCGGCGATGATCGGCCGGTCGTAGTAGCTCGTGCCGGGCGCCGTGTCGGGGGTGATCCACTGCACGCGCCCGCGCGAGTCGGTCGCCTGCACGCGGCCGCCTTCGACGCCGACGCGCATCTGGCCCGCCACCGCCACGCGCCCGCCGCCCGCGTTGTGGTCGATCACTGCGCCGTCCGAGCGCCGGCGCACCGCGCCCTCGTCGGTCAGCAGCTCGTCGCCATGGACGACTGGCGCCGGCTCGCGCATCGTGGTGCTGAACGAGCAGATGAACGGCGCGACCGCGCGCTGCCAGCGCAGCGTCCCGTCTGTCATCGCGACCGCCGCGACGGGCCCGCACTGCGAGCCGGCGTAGACCGTGTCGCCGTCGCTGGACAGGACGCTCGGGGTCGGCAGGTCCAGCGGTCGCTCCCAGAGTGGGTCGCCGGTGCGCAGGTCGTAGGCGGCCATGCGTCGAGGCGTGCCCAGCAGCGTCAGGACGCGGCCAGCGTCGATGATCATGCCGTCGCCGCCGGCCGTCGCGATCTTGCGCGTCCACAGCTCGGCGCCGTTGCCGGCGTCAAGCGCGGCCAGCGTCTGGTAGTCGAGCATCG
>JBBSQG010000053.1:0-11781 GCA_038258125.1 Solirubrobacterales bacterium | reverse complement strand
CTCGAGGACCGGCAGCACGTCGCGCACCGAGGTGATCTTCTGGTTGGCGATCAGGATGTAGGGGTCGTCAAGGACGGCCTCCATGCGCTCCTGGTCGGTGACCATGTACGGGGAGATGTAGCCCTTGTCGAAGAGCATGCCCTCGGTGAACTCGAGGTCCATGCCGAAGGTCTGACCCTCCTCGACGTTGACGACGCCGTCCTTGCCGACCTTCTCGATGGCGTCGGCGATGACGTCGCCGATCTCCTCATCACCGGCGGAGATCGTCGCGACGCGAGCGATCTGGTCCTTGCCGGAGACGTCCTTGGCCTGGCGGGCGATGTTCTGGACGACGTCTTCGACGGCACGCTCGATGCCGCGCTTGAGCGCGAGCGGGTTGGCGCCGGCCGTGACGTTCTTCAGACCGCTGCGAACGATCTGCTGGGCGAGCACGGTCGCGGTCGTCGTGCCGTCGCCGGCCACGTCGTTGGTCGCCGTGGCGACCTCGCGGACGAGCTGCGCGCCCTGGTTCTGGAAGACGTCCTCGACCTCGATCTCGCGGGCGATGGTGACGCCGTCGTTCGTGATCGTGGGAGCGCCGAACTTCTTGTCGAGGACGACGTAGCGGCCCTTGGGGCCAAGCGTGACCTTGACGGCATTGGCGACAGCGTCGACCCCGTGCTGCAGGGCGTTGCGGGCGTCGACGTCATACAGCAGTTCCTTATGAGGCATAAGCTCTGTTCTCCTTACTTAGAGGATCTTGGCGAGAACGTCGGACTCGCGAAGCACGAGGAGCTCCTCGCCGTCGACCTTGATCTCGGTGCCGCCGTACTTCGAGTAGAGGACCTCGTCGCCCTCGGCGACGTCGAGCGGGATGCGCTTGTCGCCGTCCTCGTCGAACTTGCCGTCGCCGACTGCGACGACCTTGCCCTTCTGCGGCTTCTCCTTCGCGGTGTCGGGAAGAACGAGGCCGCTCGCGGTGGTCTCCTCTTCCTCGATCGCCCGCACGATGAGCCGGTCGCCTAGGGGCTTGAGCTTCATGTGGTGACCCTCCAAAGGTTTCGCGTGTGTCTGGCACTCTCATGGGGAGAGTGCCAACGTGTGTGTTCGACTCTAGCGCACTTGGCACTCGGGATGAAAGAGTGCCAACCTCATCTTTACGTCCGCGAAAGGGGCCGCGGAATCGGGCCGCCGCGGTGTCTGCCGATTGCGGGCATATGGGCGACTCGCGCGCACCGCTGATCCTGCTCGGCGCCGCCGTGCTCGTCGCTGCGCTGTTCAGCCCCTGGTACGCCGTCGACTTCAGCGGCGCGGCGCGCGAAGCGATGACCGCTCAGGCCGGGCAGCTGCCCGGCGGCTTCGGCGAGTTCGCCCGCGGCCTGCTGTCGGTTCTGCCCGAGCGGATCGTCGTCGACGGCTGGCAGGCGTTAGAGCGCACCGACATCGTGCTGCTCGGCTGCGCGCTCGGCGCCGGCTTTGCCGCCCTGCTCGGGCGCTTTGACGTCAGCGCGCTGGCCGGCGGCGCTGCCGCCACTGCGGTGGTGCTGGCGATCGTCGACAAGCCCGGCCCGGGCGGCGACATCGTCACGTTGCAGTGGGGCGCCTGGCTGGCGCTCGCGGCGGCGGCAGCGATCGTCGTCGTCGGGTGGCTCGGCGCGCGCAGCGCGACGGCCGCAGCTCTTCCCGCCACAGCACCGGCTGCTGCCGCGCCACCGGCTTCGCCCCCGGAGACTGCGAGCGCGACCGTCTGGCCGCCGGTCTGAGGCGCGTCAGTTCTGGGCGCCGCCGATGCCGTGCATGCGCTCGGTCATAGACGGTGGGTTCTCGATGATCTGGCTGAAGCGCACGACGGTGACGGTGTCCTCCATGCTCACGTCGCGGGCGTAGATCTGCTCGAGGAAGTTGATCATCTCCTCGGTGCGCCGGAACTCGGGGTTGTCGTGCTCGATGTCGCGCGGGGAGAGCTCCTTGACGCGCTTGACTTCGACCGAGTCGATGACGGCGAGGAAGACCTTCTCGCGTGGCGAGTGCTGGTAGCCGATCGTCACGAGAATCGCCTGGTTCTTGCGGTACTTGTGCGACTTGTCGCCGAGGCGGATCGTCGCCGTCTTGCGACCGCGCTTGAGCTGGTCGGCGAAGATCGTCGAGTAGAAGTTGAGTACCTGCACAGCCCGGCAGACTACAGCGCGTCGGCGCTGAGCATCCGACCGACTACTCCTCGGCCTCCAGCCGCGACAGCGCGGCGCGCACCATGTCGCGCTCGCCGGCGTACGTGAGCGTCTCGGCCGCCTGCGCGGCTGGGATCCAGCGGGCGAGCTCGACCTCGTGATCGTGGTCGTCGACAGTGCCCGAGACGTAGCGCAGCAAGAAGAACTCGACGACCTTGGAGATCCGCCGGCCGCCGCGCTGGTACCAGTAGCGCACCTCACCGAGTGAGCCGACCACCTCGGCCTCGACGCCGGCCTCCTCGCGGACCTCGCGCAGCGCCGCCTCGACCGCCGACTCGCGCCCGTCGGGATGGCCCTTGGGCAGCGCGAGGACCTTCGAGCCGTCGGCCGAGCGTCGCGTCGGGACGATGACGACGACCTCGTGGTTGTCGTTGACGACGACGCCGCCGGCGGAGAACTCGCTGGCGGCCACTAGTGGACCTTCTCGTCGATCGCAGTGAGACCGGCCACTTAGTACACGTAGCGGCTGAGCGCCGCCGGGTCGTGGACCGTCACGCGCCCGCGGCCCTGGGAGACGACGCCGGCGCGCTCGAGCACCGCGAGGAAGCGGCTGGCCGACTCGCGTGAGGAGCCGGCGAGCTGGGCGATGTCGGCCTGCGTGATCGTCACCAGCACATCGTGCGCGTCGCCGCCCTCGGCCTGCGCCTGCGTGACGAGCTGCCCGAGTACGCCCGCCACGCGGCTCTGGACGGTCTGAAAGGACTGCCGGGCGATCCGCTCGTTGGCCTCGCGCAGCCGCCGGCCGAGCGATATGACGAGCTTGACGGCGAGGCCCGGGTGCTCGCGCAGCAGGCGGCGCATGTCGGCGCCGAGCACCGCGATCGCCTCGACGGGGTCGAGCGTCTCGACGGTCGCCGAGCGGCGCTCGTCGTCGAACATCGCCAGCTCGCCGAAGATGTCGCCGGGGCCGAAGTGCGCGAGCGTGAGCGTGCGGCCGTCGCCGTGCTCGCGGATCGCGCGCGCGTGACCCAGACGCACGACGTAGCAGGTGTCGCTCTCGTCGCCCTCGCGGAAGATGACGTGGCCGGCATCGAAGGTGCGCGGCACGGTGACGGCGGCGACCTGCGCGAGCTCCCTGGGGCCAAGCGTCTCGAAGACCCGGACATTCGTCAGAAGCTCGATCGCCTCTTCCTCGCGCGTCTGCACCGTGTGAGCAATAGCACACAAGACGGCTGCCGAGGACCGGTCCTGCGGCGCCCGCCCGCCCATGTGGGCGCCCGCGTCCACGCACCGCGGTTGTCCGTCAGGCCGGATCGAGCGCCGTCTCGCGCCGCCGCCGGCGCCCGCAGCGGACGGCGATCGCGACCGCGCCGCCGAGCAGTCCGAGCGGTGCCAGCACGGCGAGGCAGACGAGCGCGATGCTGGCGCTGACCTCGAGCACGCGCAGCGCGTCGCCGGCCGCGTCGCCGGGGGTCCAGTGCCCGCCGCCGGTGGCGCCGCCGGTCTCCCTCGAGCCGCCGCCGCGCACGGTCAGGCTGACCGCGGCGAGGTCCGCGCGGCGCCGCAGCGAGGCGAGCTGGCCCTTCAGCCCGCTGATCCGGCCGTTGACGCTGCGCAGCTGCCCCTTGATGCTGGCGATCTTCTGCTGCGTCGTGGCGCGGGCGAGGGTGCGCAGCAGGCCGCGGCGCTCGGCGCGGGCGTCGGTGAGCCGCTCCTGGGCCGAGCTGAACGAGGCGGTGATGTCCTGCAGGTTCTGACTGCGCTCGGTCACATGGCCGAGCTTGGAGAGCGCGGCCAGCGCTCGATCGAGCCGCTCGGTCGGGATCCGCAGGTCGAACGTCGCCTCGCTGCCCGTCGCGTCGCTGGAGCCGATCTGCGAGCTGGCGACGATGCCGTCGAAGCGACCGACGGTGGCGATCACGGCGTCGGTCGTCGCGTCGAAGCGGCCGTCGGGCGCGTCGATCACGA
Source organism: Solirubrobacterales bacterium (assembly GCA_038258125.1). GTDB lineage: Bacteria > Actinomycetota > Thermoleophilia > Solirubrobacterales > Solirubrobacteraceae > CADCVQ01. Next base: position 7,666 of record JBBSQG010000053.1, on the reverse strand, counting down.
GCACGGCGCCGCGCTGCACCTTGCGGGCCGGGGCCGGGGCGATTGCCCCCGCGCCGCTGGCAGCCGAGCCGGCGCTCGGCAGCGGCGGGATGGCATCGGGGACGGTGGCGCGCTGCGCCGCGGCCGGCGTGTCCTCGGCAGCGGCGGAGTCGGCGGCGACCCCGGCCGAGGGAGTGGCGGAGCTCGTCGCCTCCGGGCCCGCGCTCAGCGACGTGCCCGTGTCGCCGGCGTCGTCAGCGCCGAGCACGACAACGAGCGCGACGAGCACGGCGGCGAGCGAGCCGGCGGCCGGCAGGAGCACCCAGCGCCGGCCGCGCCACGGCCGGCGCTCGCGCAGCGGCGGGCGCTCCTGCGGGGAAGGGAAGCCCTCGCTCACCTCATGCTCCAGGCGGGCGGCGAAGGCCGGCGTCATCTCCGGCGCCGTCGCGCGGACGTCGCGCACCAGTTCATCCAGCTCACGCAGGTCCAAGTCGACGGACTCGCCGGCGAGCGCCCGGTCGAGCGCCTCGAGGTCGCGCTCCTGCTCGGGGGTCAGGGGGTCACGACGGCGCATGGCAGGCCTCCCTCAGCTTCATGACGGCACGGTGGACGCGCGTGCTGGCGTTCGATTCGCTCACGCCAAGCACAGCGGCGAGCTCGGCGTTGGACAGCCCGCCGTGGAACTTCAGGGCGACGAGCTCGCGGTCACGCGGCGACAGCGCGGCGAGCGCGACGCGGACGGTGGTGCGGCGGATGGCGAGATCGGCCTCCTCCTCGGGTGCGATCGCACTCTCGTCGGGCGGCTCGGCGAGCAGCGGCGCCGAGCGCCTGCGCCGGCGCAGCTCGTCGAGCGCGGCGTTGCGCGCGATGCCGAACAGCCAGCCGCGCTCGCTGCCGCGACTCGCGTCGAAGCTGGCCCGGCGCCGGTAGGCGCGCTCGAAGGCGAGCGCCGTGACGTCCTCGGCGCCGGCGTCGTCGCCGAGCAGCGTACGCACGTAGGCGTACAGGTCGCGTGCGCTTTGGCGGTACAGCGCATCGAAGCTCTCGCTCGACGTGTTCTGTGGGATTGACATGATCAGAGCAGCGCTCATGCGAGTACTACGCCGCCGCGCCACGATCATCACGCTGATCGGTATCACCGTGCTGCCGGTCTGCGCCGTGCAGGCCGCGACAAGCGTCGACCGGCGCTCCGCATGGGCGACCGTCAACGTCTGCGACACGGCCGCGTCGCCGAACACGATCGGCATCCGCGCGTTGGTGCCGGGCGCGCGCAGTCGCTCCGAGACGCGTCACGTGCGCTTCGTCGTGCAGTACTACTCGCGCGAGGACGAGCGCTGGTACCGCGTCACCGAGGGCGGTGACTCGGGCTACCTGAAGGCGGGCAGGGGCCGCAAGGCGCGCCAGCTCGGGCGCTCATTTCGGATCGAGCCGCCGCGCGGCGAGTCGGTCATGCTGCGCGGCAGGGTCTACTTCCAGTGGCGGGTGAACGGCAAGGGCGTCGTGCGCCGTGCCCGCGCCGTGACGCGCAAGGGCCACCGCTCGAGCGCCGGCGACGATCCGTCGGGCTACTCGGCGGCGACCTGCACGATCGCCGCCTAGAGAGCGCCGGTCCCTACTCGCGCTCGAACAGGCGCGGGTCGTTGGAGATCACACCGGTGACGCCGTCGCGCTCGAGCCCGGCGATCCGCTCGGCGTCGTCGACGGTCCATGCGTACAGCTCGCCGCCGGCGCCGCGTACGGCGTCGGCCAGCCGCGGCGTGACGAGGCGCCAGTGGGCCATGAGCGCGTCGATCTCTCCACGCCGGATGCGGTTGGCGGCGACGCGCGGCAGCGCGCGGCGCACGTACGTCAGGACGGCGACGGCCGGCAACGCCGTGATCGGGTTGTGCAACGGGTTGCGACGCATCCGCGGTAGTGACCAGCCGACGCGCATCTGCGGGTCGATCGCGCGCAGCAGCGCCAGCGACGGGTTCTCCATCGTCGAGATCAGGACGCGGCCGGCCAGGCCGTGCGCGTGCAGCGCGTCGACGACGCGCTCCTCGTAGCCCTCGGTCTTCAGGTCGACGATCAGCTCGATGCCGTCGTAGGCGGCCTCGGCGAAGTGGGCGAGGCCCTCCTCCAGCGTGTGCGGCCGGCGCGTGGCAGCGTCCTCCCAGTCGTGGGCGAGGAGCAGTTCGCCGCTGCCGTCGGGGCGCTCGGAGAGCACGTCGAACTCGATCATGTCGACGGAGTGGGCCAGCGCGGCGGCGAAGGAGGCAAACGTGTTGCCGGGGGCGATGTGGTCGGCACCCTTGTGACCGACGCGACGCAGCGCTCCGTTGTCGCGGCTCATCGCTGGCACCCCGCGCACCAGTACGTGATGCGGTTGTCGGCGCCCTGGCCGCGGCTGCGGATCGGCGCGCCGCAGCGCGGGCAGGCGCGTCCGGCCTTGGCGTAGATGACGCGGTGACGATCCTGCTTGCCGTCCTGCGCGGACTGCTGCATGCCCGGCCGGGCGGCGCGGACGATCGCCAGCGCCTCGCCGTCGCTGACGGCGCCGGTCGCACGCCAGGGATCAATCTGCGCGGCGAAGCAGCCCTCGCACTTCCAAAGGTTGCCGATCCCGGCGATCGTGCGCTGGTCGAGCAGGGCGTCGCCGATCGCCCGCGTCGGGTCGTCGGCGCGCAGGCGGCGCAGGATCTCGGGCTCGTCGAGTTCGGGGGCGAGGATGTCGGGGCCGAGCATCGCGAGCCGGCGATCAAAGCGCGTGCGCGACTCGGTCAGCAGCTCGAGCACCGGTCCGTCGAACTGGACCGCCTCGCCCGCCTCCGTGCGTAGGACGAGCCAGGCGCGGCGGCTCGCCCGGCGCCACGGCTGGCCTTCGCGGTACGTGCCCCAGGAGCCCGACATGCGCAGGTGCGAGTGGATCGCCAGGTCGCCCTCGAAGTGCACGAACAGGTGCTTGCCGTGCGCGGCCACCCGCGTGACCGCGCGGCCGGCGAGCTTCTGCGTCCAGCGCTCGCCGCGCAACCGCGGATGGGGATGCGCGATCTCGGGGGTCCGCCCGTCGACGAGCGGGCGGATGCGGCGTGCCGCGTAGTGGATCGTGTCGCCCTCGGGCATGCGGTCGTTCAATGTAGAACCCGTGAGAGCGGTGATCGACGCGCTGGCCGGGATCGCGGGGGCCGGCCACGTCTCGGCCGGTGGAGGCCGGCGTCGCGACGGCGACGCGGGCGACTCCGCGCGTTTGCGTGACGAGCTGCGGTAGGCGCTCGCGACTGGGGCCGGCCGAAGGCGATGCTCGGCCCGCTGCCTGGGCGCTGGCGGAGGACCGCGGGCAGTGAGCCTGTACGTTGACTCAAGCGCGTTGCTGAAGCGCCACGATTGCCGAGGTCACGGGCGTGTGAACGCTGGACGCTGTGCACCTCGCCGCCGCGCAGCGCGCGGGCGGGAGCGCGATCACATTCCTGACGTTCGACGTGCGCCAGGCGCAGGCGGCTCGCGCGCTTGGGTTCACGGTCGTCGGCGCGTGACGGGCGCAAGCGTCGGTCGCTGCGCATGGTGGGTGCGGTCCAACCCGCCGGCGTTCTTCGCTGCCGGACCAGCGCGCCGCGGGATCGACCGACTACTGTCTCGCTTGTGCCTCCTTCCACCCTCGTACCGACGGCCCGCGAGCTGCTTGACGCGCTCGGCAGCAACACCTGGACCGACGGCCGCGCCGACCGCCTGATCGAGACGATCGGCGGGTCGATGGGCCGCGCCACGCCGGGCGAGTCGCGTGAGGCATTGGCGGCGCTCGCGTCCGGCCTGAACTCGCTCGATCCCGAGCCCGCCGGTGTCGCCTCGCGGGTCGTCGGCGCGATGATCGAGGCCGGCCACGACCCGCAGCCGGCGCGCGCGGCGATGCTCGGCGCGCTGCAGCAGACGCTGCCGGCCTGCGCGGGCATGGTCGCCGACGCGCGCGCCGAGGTCGGCGAGCCCGCCGAGGATCTCGACCTCAACGACGACGCGATCGACCAGTGGCTGGCCGACTCGCTCGCGCACGCGATCAACGAGGTCGCCGGCAGTCGCCCGGGCGCGCTGGAGGCCTGGCAGCGCCTGCACGAGATCTGGCCCGGCGCGATCGCGCTGCTGTCGGTCGACCCCGCGGCGCGCGCCGAGGCGAGCGAGCTGGCGCCGGTCGCCGAGCAGATCGAGGACGTCCACGAGGCTGCCGGCTGGCTGCGGGCGATGCTCAGCGTGCTCGACGAGGAGCCCTACGTGGCGATCGAGCCATCGACCGGCACCGGGATCATCGGGCGGATGAGCGGCATCGTGGAGAACTTCCAGCTCAACACGCTTCTGATGGACGAGTTCCCGCGCGACGAGCCGCGTGTCTCGCGCGAGGCGGTCGCCGTCGCCCGCGGGAGCGGGCCGCAGCAGATCGACGAGGACGTCACCGGCGCCTGGAACCTCTACACGTACGGCGCGCTGATGCCGGGCGGCGCGCTCGTCGACCCGTCCGATCTCGCCTACAGCGACACGTGGATCTGGAACGAGGGCATGCCGGCCGATCTGCCCGTGCTCGACGGCCATCGCGTGATCCTGCTCGGCCCGGCGTCGCCCGTGCGCGCCTGGCCGGCGCAGCGGATGTTCCTGCGGCTGCCGGCGCGGCTGACCGCCGAGCTGCTCGACGCCGCCGCGGTCGGCGAGTGGCTGGCGAAGATCGAGGCGGCCGCGGCGGCCATCAAGCGCTGAGCGCGCGCCCCGGGGTCGGGCGCCCGCTCAGCCCGACCCGGCCTCAGTCGTGTGGCGCGTAGCGGCTGTGCAGCATGAGGTCGTTGCCGTCGGGGTCAGTGAAGAACGCCATCTTGCAGACGCCCGTGTCCAGCGTGTCGCCGGCGAACTCGACGCCCTTGGCCTCGATCTTGGCCCGCGCGTCCTCGATGTCGTCGACGTGGAGGGCGAGATGGCCGTTCTTCTGTGGCGCGAACGGCATGCCGAAACTCGCCGGCTCCCAGATGCCGAGGCAGGTGTCGCCGGCCCAGACCTCGGCCTGGGAGTGCTCGTCGGGGCGCAGGCCGAGCGTGTCCACGTAGAAGGCTCGCGCGCGCTGCGCGTCCTGCGATGGGACGCCGACGAAGTCGAGCTTGGTGATCATGCGATGGTCTCCTCTGCTGGGGGTGCGAGCGGGTTCCCTGGTGCCTCGCGCAGAGCGTCGCACGGTTTGAGGCCAGTAACTGTCCTAAACGCGGACGGATCTACGCGCTGAGCGTGAGCTTGCTCGGGCCGGCGCGGAAGCCGACCTCGATCAGCAGCGACTCCAGCGGGGAGCCGACGACGGGTTCGCCGTCGACGCGCTCCAGCGACAGCTTGCGCCCGCGGCCGCCGGTGATGAACTGCGCGAGCGCCTGGAACGCCGGCACGAGGCGCGGGTCGGAGTGGGCGACGAGCGTCGCGATCCCCCGCCCGCCCTTCTCCACGTAGAGCACCGGCTCGGCACCGGCCAGCACGACGTAGGCCCCGCGCACGCGCGCGGGCCTGCGCGCGCCCTGCTCCTCGCGCCGCGGCCAGGGCAGCGCCGCGCCGTAGGGCTGCGCCGGGTCGGTCGCCGCGAGCACGAGCGGCGCGGACTCCTCGACGGCGCGTTGCGCGCGCAGCCGCTCGACCGCGCCGGGCAGCGCGAACTGGGCTCCGCCGAGACCCTCGACGAAGTAGCCGCGGCGGCAGACGCCAAGCGTCTCCAGCTGCGACAGCGCGTCGTAGAGGATCGCGAAGCCGCCGGCGATGCCCTCGGCGAGGACCTGTTCGCGGGTGACGATCCCGTAGCGCTCGAGCAGCAGCTCGGCGAGCGTGCGCCGCCGCTGACCGACATCGGGCTCGGTACGGAAGATCGTGTCCGCCAGCGCCCAGCGGCCTTGGACGACCGCGGACGCCCCACTGCGGCGGCTGCCGAACCGGCGGCCCGCGCCGTGCCGCCCGCCGCTGCCGTGGCGGGCCCGGGCGAGCGTCAGCCGCGGCGCGCGCAGCGGCGCGAACGCGTCGTTGGTCACCTCGCCCGCCCAGACGAGATCCCACAGTGCCTCCTGGACCTGTTCGGGTTCGAGCGCGACGTCGGCGAGCAGGTCGGTGAAGAAGCAGGGCGCGGCCGCCAGGCGCTCGCGGATGAGCTCGTGCTCGGGCTCGGACGGGAGGATCTGCGTCGCCCCGCGGGGCGACGCCGGCCGGCCGGTCGCCCGGGCGGCGTCGCGGAAGTAGAGCGCCACACGGGCGGTCGGGCGGCCGGGCGTCCCGGCCCCGACCCAGACGACCTCGCCACTCGCGCAGAGCTGGTCCAGCCACGTCGGCGAGTACGCGCCGACGCGACGCGGCAGCACGTCGCGCTCCCACACCTCCGCGGGCAGCGCGAGCCCCTGCAGCGGGACGAGCACCTCGCGCAGGCGGTCGATCCCCGCCCCCGATGACATCCCGCCCGTCCAGCGGTCGACGCCTTGCCACGAGGGCAGGAACGCCGCCAGGGCGCGCTGGTCGACGGGCTCGATCTCCTTGCGCAGCGCGGCGAGCGAGGCGCGGCGCAGGCGCCGCAGGACCTCGGTGTCACACCACTCCGGCTCGCCCGGACGCCCGCGCGGGTGCAGCTCGCCGCGGACGATCTCTCCGTCGCGCTCCAGACGCTCGAGCCCGAACTCGATCCCACCCCCCCCGACGCCGAGGTCGCTCTCACTGTTGTTTCCGCGACCTCCTACTTGGTAGCGGGCGCGCAGCTGCGCGGTGGTGAACGGGCCGTGGGTGCGCGCATAGCGGGCGATGAGCCGCCCTAATGCGTCGGGCACGTCGGCCGTGAAGGCATCGGGCAGGCCGCCGGGCGGGACGCTGCCGAGCGCGTCGCGGTACAGGCCGGCGTCGTCGGCGGCGACCCAGCGCGGCTCGCCGCCGATCCGCAGGACGATTGCGCGGCGCTCGTCGCGCAGTGTCTCGAGCATCCGGTCGGCGTCGATGCCGGCCAGCACGCGATCGTGAACCTCCGCCGCTGTGAGGTCGCCGACGCGGCGCAGGACGTCGGCCAGCGCGTCGCGTGTCTCGGCGCGGGTGCGGTCGGAGCGATGCTGGAGATCGGCCTCGACCATGTCCAGCGCCGCCTCGTCGATCAGCTCGCGCAGCTCCTCCTGGCCGAGCAGCTCGCGCAGCAGGTCGCGGTCCAGCGACAACGCGGCGGCGCGCCGCTCGGCGTTGGGCTGGCCGCCCTCGTACATGTACGTCGCGACGTAGTCGAACAGCAGCGAGGAGGCGAACGGGGAGGCCGTCGGCGTCTCGACCTCGACGAGCGACAGCTCTCGGCTGTGCAGCCCGCGCAGCAGCTCCCGGAGGCCCGGCACGTCGAGCACGTCGCGCAGGCACTCGCGGTAGGTCTCCAGGATGATCGGGAAGTCCGGGTAGCGCTTGGCCACCTCCAGCAGCGACTGCGACTTCAGGCGCTGCTGCCACAGCGGCGTGCGCTTGCCGGGGTAGGCACGCGGGATCAGCAGCGCGCGGCCGGCGTTCTCGCGGAAACGCGCGCCGAACCGCGCGCTGCCGCCGAGCTCGCCGACGACGCGGTCCTCGAGCTCGTCGGGCGGGATGAGCACGAGCTCGGCCCCGGGCGGCTCGTCGGCGTCGGGAAGGTGGACGATGATCCCGTCGTCGGACCAGATCGCGTCGGACTCGAGGCCGTACTCGTCGCGGATGCGGG
>JBBSQG010000052.1:0-11816 GCA_038258125.1 Solirubrobacterales bacterium | reverse complement strand
CGGACGATCGCCTCGTGCGCCGAGCCCTCAGCACCGCCCACCCGCCCCCCGCCCACCTCGGCGAGCAACGCCCAGCGCCGGACGGGGTCCAACACGCCGAGCACGACCGCTTCGGCGTGCGCTTGCGCGGCGACAGCCCCAGCACCGGCGCGTGTCGCAGTCGTCACCGCCTCCTCGAGACACTCCAGCGCCTCCGCTCGGCGCCCGGCCACCGCCAGGCCGCGCCCGAGCGCGAGTAGCGATCGAGCGCGATCGGGCTCGCGCTCAGCGCCGTCGCGCGCCTGCATGAGGTGCTCGATCGCGCCCGACAGCCCGGTCATCGCCTCACATTCGCCGAGCTCGCGCAGCAGCTCGGCGCGCGCCTCCGGCGCGGGCGGCTCGTCGAGCGCGCGGCGCAGGTAGCTCGCCGCCGACTCGGGTGCGCCGGACGCCAGCGCCCCGTGCGCGGCGGCGCGCAGCACCGCGACGACCCAGGGCTCACCGCTTCCCGGGCTCGACAGCAGGTGCGCGGCCACATGCTCGTGCGCAGCGCGCTCGTGGTGCAGGATCTCCGCCGCGCGGCGGTGCAGCGCCGCGCGCTCGCCGGAGGCGACATCGGCGTAGACCGCCGAGGCGAGCAGCGGATGGGCGAACGTCAGCGCCCCGGCGTCCAGTGGTCGCAGGATGTCCGATGCCGCGAGCGCGTCGACGGCGGCCGCGACGCGGTCGGCCTCGCCCCCGGTCAGCGCGACGACGTGACGCAACTGCGCCTCGTCACCGAGCACGGCGACCGCACGAGCGACCTGAGCGGCATCGTCGGACAGGCGCATGAGCCGGACGGCGACCGCGCGCAGGACCGCCTCGGGCGCCAGCGTGCCGATCCGCGTGGCGTTCTGCGCCGTCGGCGCCCAGCCCTCGTCGTGAACGGCGGCGATCAGCTCTCGCAGCAGGAAGACATTGCCCTCGGTCATCCGCCAGCAGGCATCGCCGAACGCCTCGTCGGCATCCGCCAGCGCCGTCGCGACCATGCGCCGGGCGCCGTGACGGGAGAGCGGCGGCGGGCGCATGGTCTCGCTCGCGCTGTGCGTGGCGATCTGCGCCAGCAGGTCGTCGGGCGCGCCCGGCTCGCCGAGCCGCCGGCCGGCGATGATCGACACCGCCATCTCCTCCAGGCGGCCCAGCAGGTAGAGGACGAGGCGCAGCGAGGCGCGATCGGCCCAGTGGGCGTCGTCGATCGCGATCAGCACGGGACTGGCCTCCGCGAGGTTGGACAGCAGCCGGAACAGCCCGTGGGTGACCGGATAGAACCGCTCGCCATCCTCGGTCCCCGACCAGCTCGTCGGTCGCTCCAGCAGCGGCCCGGCGAGGGCGGCCGAGCCGGCGAGCAGCCGGTCGTGGGTCTCGTCGTCGACCCCCGCGAGAAGCGGTTCGAAGAGTTGCAGCGCGATCCCGAACTGAAAGTCGCTTTCCAGCGCGGCCGCACGGGCGAGCAGCACCGGCATGCCATCGGCGCGCGCGCGCATGACCGCAGCTGCCAGCAGTGCGCTTTTACCGATCCCGGCGTGCCCTTCGACGAGCAGCAGCTCACCGGACCCGTTGCGCGCGGCCGCCAGCACGCGGTCGATGGCGGCCAGCGCCGCGTCTCGCTCCAGCAGCGCTGCCGCGCCCGAGCGAGGTCCGGCTGCTGGCGGAGGCTTCGACAAAAGACTGGGGAGTCGCCCTAGTGTGTACGTTCCGGCGAGGCTTTAGAAAGAGCGTAGCGGCTGACAGGGACCGTCGGTCGAAGCGCCCGCCACGGATGTCTTGGAGCGCAATATCGTACGCGGAGCCGCAGGGAGGCTAATCGACCCGGGACCGGAGGTCCCGGGTCCGCGTACTTAACGGGCCGTGCGTGCGCCGCTGCGCACCGGAGGCTCAGCTGTCAGAGCTCGGCGCCCACTGCGCCTCCGCGAGGTCGCCATCCGGCATCCCCTCGGGCACCGGAACGCCGGGCGTGTCGCGCAGGTACCACTCGGCGTCGAGCGCCGCCTGGGTGCCCGAGCCCGCCGCGGTGACCGCCTGGCGGTAGGTGTGATCGACGAGGTCGCCGGCCGCGAAGACGCCCGGGCGACCGGTCCGCGTGGAGCGGCCTTCGGTGATGACGTAGCCCTCGTCGTCGATGTCGACCATCCCCACGACGAGTGCCGACTGCGGCTCATGGCCGATCGCGATGAAGGCGCCGGCGATCTCAACCTCGCGCTCCTCGTCGTTCTCGGTGTTGCGCAGGCGCGCGATCTCCAGCCCGCCCTTCTCGCCGGCGAGAAACTCAGTGATCGCGTACGGCGTCAGCCACTCGATGTTCTCGATCGAGCGCGCACGCTCGAGCATGATCTTCGAGGCGCGGAACTCCTCGCGGCGGTGCACGATCACGACCTTGGAGGCGAACTTCGACAGGAAGATCGCCTCCTCCATCGCGCTGTCGCCGCCGCCGACGATCATCGTCGGCTTCTGCTTGAAGAACGCCGCGTCACAGGTCGCGCAGTACGACACGCCACGCCCGCTGAGCTCCTCCTCGCCGCGCACCTGAAGCTTCTTGTGCTCGGCCCCCATCGCGAGGATCACCGTGCGCGTGCGGTACTCGTCCTCACCGACCCAGACGCTGTGCATGCCGCCGGGCTCGTCGGCGAGCTGCACCTTTGTCGCCTGGTCGGTGATGAAGCGCGTCCCGAAGCGCTCGGCCTGATCGCGGAAGTGCTGCATCAGCGCCGGCCCCTCGATCCCTTCCGGGAAGCCGGGGTAGTTCTCGACGTCGGTCGTCTGCTGCAGCAGCCCGCCCCACATGAAGCCCTCGATCACCAGCGGGTTGAGGTTCGCGCGCGACGTGTACAGCGCCGCGGTGTAGCCGGCGGGTCCGGAGCCGACGATGATGACGTTCTCGATGTTCTCAGGGCTTGGGCTAGTCACTTCACAAAGTGTAGTGGCGGACTACGTACAGGTCGGCTACGCGCTCGCGACCGCGACCGCGCTGCGACTGTGGCGCTCCTCGCCCCAGCGCGCGACCGTGCGACGAAGCTGGAAGTAGGCGATCGCGCCCGGGATCGTCGGCAGCCAGAACGTGAAGGCGCGGTAGGCCAGCACGGCCGGGACGACCAGCGAGAGCGGCACCCCGAACGCCGCGAACGCGCCGATCATGCCGCCGTCGACGCCGCCGATCCCGCCCGGCAGCGGCAGCAGGTTGCCGAGGAACCCGACGAAGTAGCCCATCACGATCACCGTCAGCGCCGGCGGCTGCCCGAAGGCGTGAAAGCACGCCCACAGCACGGCGATGTTGAAGCCCCAGTAGGCGATCGCGCCCAGCAGCGCCGGATCGCGCTGGCGGACATGGCAGATCGCCTCGCGCATGCCGGCCGAGAACGCTGCCGGCGCGTTGGCCAGGCGCTGGCCGATCCGCGCCAGCCGGCCACCGCGGCGCGCGAAGCCCTCCAGGCGGCGCTGCAGATCGGGCGGCACGCGAGACAGCACGAGCGCGAGCACGATCACGGCCAGGCCGAACAGCGCCGGCACGACGGTGATGGCGAACGGGCCGGGACCCGGCAGCAGGTCGAAGTACAGGCCCAGGCCACCCACGACGAGCGCCGCCATGTAGACGGCGTAGGTGAGGATCAGGAAGGCGAGCGTCTTGTCGGCGACCTGGCGGCGCGGCATTCCCGACCGGCGCAGCGCCCAGGCGGTCAGCGCGATCCCGCCCGCGCCGCCGGCGGCGAACAGCCGCGTCGCGGCCAGGCCGGCCATCGTGATCTGATAGCTCGCGCGCCAGTCGATCCGCGAGCCCTCGCGCACGAAGACGCCCTGGAACATCATCACGTAGCCGCCGAAGGACGCGAGCGTGAAGATGAGCGCCGCGGCCAGCCACCAGCGGTTGCCCTCGCCTAGCTCGCTGGTGTCCTTCAGATCGGTGATCTGCGGCAGGACGAAGTACAAGAACGCGATCGCCGAGACGATGAAGAACAGCCCGAGCACGAGGCCGCGGCGCGTGATCTGCACCCGCGGCATCGCCTCGTCGAGGTCATCCTGATCCTCGTCGGGCTCCGGTGGGTCGACCTCGGGGGGCTTGACCTTCGTTTCCATGTGGGGTGACTGCGTCCGCGGGCGAGTACGGGCGAGTATAGGTACGGTTCCCGACCCTAGGCAAACGCGGTCGTTCGCGTGACCGCGGCGCTCAGTGGGCGCGCTCGGCGCTGTGCTGCACGAGCGCGGCGATCAGACGGCTCGTCTCGTCGGCCTCGGGATGCCACTGGACACCGAGCGCAAAGCCGTTGCCCGGCAGCTCGATCGCCTCCGGCAGCTCGTCGACGAGCGCCCAGCCGGTGACCTCCAGGCCCTCGCCGACGCGGTCGACACCCTGGTGGTGGTGGGACTTCGTCGCGTGCCGCTCCTCCCCTGCGGCGCGCGCGGCCAGCGACCCCGGTGCCAGGCGCACGTCGTGATCGGCACCCTCGAAGCTGCCCAGCACGCGGCGGTGCTCCTCGTGCCCGAACAGCTCAGGCAGGTGCTGGTGCAGCGTGCCGCCGCAGGCGACGTTCATGATCTGCATCCCGCGGCAGATACCGAGCAGCGGCAGGTCGCGCTCCAGCGCGCGTCGGGTCAGCGCGACTTCGAACGCGTCGCGCTCGGGCACGCTGCCGATCGTCAGCGGGTGGGCGACCGCGCCGTAGCTGCGCGGGTCGATGTCAGCGCCGCCGGCGAGCATCAGCCCGTCGAGCCGGTCGAGCACCTCGTCGGGATCCTCGGTCAGCACGGGGTCGGGCGCCAGCAGCAGCGCCATCGCGCCGGCCCGGTGGACGGCATCGACGTAGTTGCGCGGCAGTAGGAAGGCGTCGAGCGCCCACGCCCCCCAGCGCGCGAGCTCCAGCGGGGTGCAGATGCCGATCACCGGGCGGGCCATGAGGGAGATCAAGGTAGCTTGCCGTCCCATGTACGAGACGCTCGAGCTCGAGCGCCGGGGGGCCGCGGCGATCATCCGCCTCAACCGGCCCGCGGCACTGAATGCGTGGAACTCCCAACTCGGCGACGAGCTGCTGCACGCGGTGCGCAGCGTCGCCGAGGACGACACCGTGCGCGCCGTCGGCGTGACCGGCCGCGGGCGCGCGTTCTCCTCCGGCGCGGACCTGCGCGACCTCACCTCGCGAGGGCGCACCGCAGACGGTGAGATCGACGTCCACACGACGCTGACGACCGTCTACCACCCGATCCTCACGACGCTGCGCCGCATGCCCAAGCCGGTCGTCGCGGCGATCAACGGCCCCGCGGTCGGCATCGGCTGCTCGCTGGCGCTCGCCTGCGATCTGCTCATCTGCGCAGAGCCGGCCTGCATGCTGCTGGCGTTCGTGAACATCGGCCTCGTCCCCGACGGCGGCGCCTTGGCGTTCGTGTCCGCGCGCGCGGGCGCGGGCAGGGCGGCGCAGATGGCGATGCTCGGCGAGCGGATCGGTTCGCAGACGCTGCTGGCGTGGGGGCTCGTCGACGAGGTCGTGCCCGGCGAGCGGCTCGCCGAGTGCGCCGCGGCGCGGCTTGATGCGCTCGCCGCCGGGCCGACGGCTTCATATGCCGGCTCCAAGCGCCAGCTCAACGCGTGGCACTACGGCGGGCTCGAAGAGCAGCTCGAGCTCGAGGCCCGGATCCAGCAGCAGATGGCGTCGTGCGCCGACTTCCGCGAGGGCGTCGCCGCGTTCGTCGAGAAGCGGCCGCCGAGCTTCGCCGGCGAATGAGCCTTTGGACTGGGGGTATCCCACCCCGCTCAGCCGGGCGGCCCGGGGGAGCGCAGCAGATCGCCGCCGCATGAATAGAATGCCCGCCGCCTTGGCTCCCGCGCCCATCCGACCCCGCCGCCGCCTGTTCGCGTTCACGCTTCTCGCGGCGCTGACGGGCATCCTCGCGCTTGCCGGCGTCGCCTCGGCGGACTTCCTGACGCCTGAATCGGGCGGCTCGCCGCAGGCCGACGACATCGACACGCTGTACAAGATCATCCTCGCCGTCGCGGTCGTCGTCTTCGTCGGCGTCGAGGGCGTGCTGCTGTACTCGGTCATCAAGTTCCGCGCCCGCAAGGACGCCGTGCCGGCGCAGATCCGCGGCAACACACGGCTGGAGATCGGCTGGACGCTGGGCGCCTCAGTCATCCTCGTGATCCTCGCCGTCGTGACGTTCACGATGCTCCCCGACATCCGCAACCCGCCCGACTCCGACGCCGACGGCTTCCCGACGAGCTCGATCGTCAACGTCCAGAACGCGTCGGCCTACCAGCCGCGCCCGCCGAGCGGCAAGGCGCTGAACATCGAGGTCAACGGGCAGCGCTACGCCTGGCGCTACACCTATCCCGCCGAGGACACCGTCCCGGTCAACCAGCGCACCTACTCCTACGAGACGATGGTCGTCCCGACGAAGACGACGGTGACGCTGACGATCAAGGCCCAGGACGTCGCGCACTCGTGGTGGATCCCGGAGCTCGGCGGCAAGTTCGACGCCGTGCCCGGGCACCTGAACTTCACGTGGTTCAAGATCGCCAGGCCGGGCGTCTACAAGGGCCAGTGCGCCGAGCTGTGCGGCCGCAACCACGCCGACATGGTCGCCAGGGTCGTCGCCGTCACACCGGCCGAGTTCAAGGTCTGGCTGGCGCGCAAGCGCACGGAGATCGAAGCGGCCGACAAGTCCGCCCAGACGCGTCGTGAGCAGGAGAGCAAGCAGACCGACGCCGGCGCGAGCCCCGTCAACGATCAGCAAGCCCCCCAGGGCGAGACCCCGTAGGAGCTATGGCCGCGACCGACACAGCCGTCCTGGTGCCCGAGATCACGGCGCACGACGTCACGCCCGAGCCGCGCGGCTGGGTGTCGTGGGTGACGACGACCGATCACAAGCGCATCGGCATCATGTACCTCGTCACGACGTTCGTGTTCTTCCTCATGGGCGGCGTCGAGGCGCTGCTCATGCGCGTCCAACTCGGCGCGCCGGACAACACGTTCCTCAACCCGTCGACGTACAACGCCCTGTTCACGCTGCACGGCACGACGATGGTCTTCCTCTTCGTCGTCCCGGTGATGGCCGGCTTCGGCAACTACTTCCTGCCGCTGATGATCGGCGCGCGCGACATGGCGTTCCCGAAGCTCAACGCGCTGTCGTACTGGCTGCTGCTGGCCGGCGGGCTCGTCTTCTACATGTCGCTGTTCTTCGCGCCGCCGGAGGCCGGCTGGACCTCCTACGCGCCCCTGAGCAACAGCGTGTACTCCGAGACCGGCGGCATCGACGCGTGGATCTTCCTCATCCACCTGACCGGCATCTCCTCGCTGCTGGGCGCGATCAACTTCTACGCGACGATCGCCAACATGCGTGCGCCCGGCATGGGCTGGGGCCGCCTGCCGCTGTTCGTCTGGTCGCTGCTCGTCTACGCGATCCTGCTGATCCGGGCGCTGCCGGTGATCGCGGGGGCCGTCACGCTGCTGCTGACCGACCGCCACTTCGGGACCGGCTTCTTCGACCAGGGCCAGGGCGGCGACCCGCTGCTGTGGCAACACCTGTTCTGGTTCTTCGGCCACCCCGAGGTCTACATCATGATCCTGCCGGGCTTCGGGATCATCTCCGAGGTCCTGCCGGTCTTCTCGCGCAAGCCGATCTTCGGCTACAAGGCGATCGCGGCGGCGACGGTGGTCATCGCCGTCCTCGCGCTGCTCGTCTGGGCGCACCACATGTTCTCCACGCCCAGCGCGACGATCGTGCTCGTCTTCTTCATGATCAGCTCCTTCCTGATCGCGATCCCGACGGGCGTGAAGATCTTCAACTGGGTCGCGACGCTGTGGCGCGGCACGGTCGAGTTCAAGACGCCGCTGATCTTCGCCGTCGGCTTCATCTCGGTCTTCCTGATCGGCGGCATCACCGGCGTCTTCCTCGCCGTCTTCCCGGTCGACTGGCAGCTGACCGACACGTACTTTGTCGTCGCCCACCTGCACTACGTGCTCGTCGGCGGCTCGGTCTTCGCGATCTTCGCCGGCATCTACTACTGGTATCCGAAGGTCACCGGCCGGATGCTGAGCGAGTCGCTGGGCAAGTGGTCCTTCGGCTTCATGTACGTCGGCATCAACGTGACGTTCCTGATCCAGCACTCGATCGGCCTCGACGGCATGCCGCGGCGCGTCTACGAGTACCCCGACGTCGGACACCTCGCGCTCTACAACCTCATCTCGACGATCGGCTCGTTCATGCTCGGCCTCGGCGTCGTGATGACCGCCTACAACTGCGTACGATCGCTGAAGCAGGGCGTCAAGGCCGGGCCCGACCCGTGGAAGGCCAACACGCTGGAGTGGTTCACCGAGTCGCCCCCGCCGGTCAACAACTTCGACATCATCCCGCGCGTGCGCTCGGTCGAGCCGATGAAGGACATCCGCCGCCAGGTGGCGCGCCAGACCAGCGGCGACCTCGGCCCGGCCGCGGTGGAAGCCAAGCACTAGTGCACCCCGTGCTGAGGAGAGCGCTCTGATGGAGGCATCGCAAGCCACAGCCGTCGTGCCTCAAGAGGCCGGCGGCTGGCGAACCGTCGTCGGCGACTACGTCGCGCTGACCAAGCCCAAGGTCCAGTCGCTGCTGCTGCTGACGACGGTCTGCTCGATGGAGATCGCCGGCGATCCCTCCGTCGGCCTCATCGCGCTGACCGTCGTCGGCGGCTATCTGTCGGCCGGCGGGGCCGGAGCGGTCAACCACTACTACGACCGCGACATCGACGCGCTCATGCCGCGCACCGCCAACCGGCCCGTCCCGGCAGGCCGCGTGTCACCGCGCGCCGCGCTGATCTACGGCGTGGTGCTCGCCGGCCTGTCCTTCGTGCTGCTGGCGACGACGGTAAACCTGCTGGCGGCCTCGCTGGCGCTGTCGGGCTTCCTGGGCTACGTCTTCGTCTACACCGTCTGGCTCAAGCGCCGCACGCCGCAGAACATCGTCATCGGCGGAGCGGCCGGGGCGATACCGCCGCTCGTCGGCTGGGCGGCGGTCACCGGCGGCCTGGGCGGCATGCCGATCTACCTGTTCGCGATCGTCTTCTTCTGGACTCCGCCCCACTTCTGGGCGCTCTCGCTGCTCATGAAGGAGGAGTACGCGCGTGTTGGCGTGCCGATGCTGCCCGTCGTCAAGGGCGAGGACGAGACGCGCAAGCAGATCCTGCTCTACTCGGTCCTGCTGTGGGCGGTGACGCAGCTGCCGTTCTGCGCCGGCGGCCTGGGGACGCTCTACATGGTCTCCTCGATCGTGCTCGGCGGGATGTTCATCGCCGGCGCCGTCGTCCTGTACCGCCGCGCGGATCGCAAGAGCGCCCTGCGGCTGTATCTGTTCTCGCTGGCCTACCTCGCGCTGCTGTTCGGCGCGATGGTGCTCGACGTCAAGTTGTAGGGTCCAAGCCGTCATGGATCAAAAGCTCGCTCGCAAGAACCTCCGCTCCGGCCTACTGGCGGCCGCCGTCTGCTTCTTCATGTTCGGCATGACGTTCGTCGCCGCGACGATCTACGTCTCCTAGGAGATCGCGATGGCCACGCTCGAGCCCGACACGCCGCCGCCCGGCGAGCACATCCACCTCCCCGGTCCGAGCCTGCAGCCGATCCTGCTCGCGCTGGGCATCACGCTGACGCTCGTCGGCGTCACGCTCGGCATCTTCGTGCTCGTCAGCGGGCTGCTGCTGACGGTCGCGGTCATCGTGCGCTGGATCGCCGACACGCGGCGCGAGATGCGCGCGCTGCCCGAAGACCTCAGCAGCCACTAGTCGGCCACCGGCAGCCGGCTCCAGACCGGCCACCGGGCTCCTCGGCGGGCCCATCTGCGCAGGCTCTGTCGAGGGTTCTCGACCGCGCCGGCGCCAAACGGTGCTAGAACGAGTCCCAACGCGCCACGTTGGCGCCCAAACCACCGTTCTCGTATCCCGCGAGGGATACCGCTCCGTATCTGCTCTCATGGATTCTCCGATTCAGCGCCCCGCCACGGTCCGGCACCGCACGAGCCTGTTCTGCGATGCCGTTGCGATCGTCGAAGCGGAATACAGCTCCGATCTGTCACTTGACGAGATCGCACGGCGCGTGGCCTCATCGCGCCGTCAGTTGCAGCGTTCCTACGCCGAGATCGGCGACACGACGTTTCGAGAGCACCTCACGGGAGTGCGCATGGAGCGCGCGGCCGAACTGCTCACGACGCGCGGCCTGACGGTCCGCGAGGTCGCCCAGCGGGTCGGCTACCGCCAGCCCGCGCAGTTCGCCAAGGCGTTCCGGCGCCACCACGGCCTCGCCCCGTCGGCGTTTCGCGAGACGCGCCGCTTCCGCGTCGCTCCCGCGCTCGCCGCCTGAACGGGCGGGCGCCGTCGGCGCCCGACGGCTTCGCCCCTGAGGCGGCCCGTCGCGGCCGCCTCAGGCGTTTGCGGGAAGGTTGCTGCGGCGCCTCGGCGCCGGCCGCGATGCCCGGCCGGCGGCCGGAGTTGTGACGTCTGATGCGACCCTGAAGCGCCCGCGGAGCGTCACCGCGCCGGGCGTCGTCGTTCGAAATCGCGTCCGTCGCTCGCAGCCCATAGGATGCCGGGCCGCATGCACCGGGAACGAGGCCGCGACGAGAGGACGCCAGTGCTGTGGATGATCGTCCACGGCGTGATCGCCTCTGCGATCGGCATCGCCGCGGGCCTGGCGATTCACTGGTTCCCCCAGGCGGCGTCGACGCAGGCCGGTCCGATCGACCATCTCTACGATGTTCTGATCTGGGTCTCGGTGCCGGTCTTCGTGACGGTCTCGATCATCGTCCTGTTCAGCGTCGTGAACTTCCGCATGCGCCCCGGCGAGGAGAACCTCGACGGGCCGCCGATCCATGGCAACACCCGCCTGGAGGTCATCTGGACAGCCATCCCCGCGGTGATGCTCGTGGTCCTGTGCGCCTACGCCTGGATCGTCCTCAACGACATCGAGGAGGCCAAGGCCAACGAGATGCGCGTCAACGTCACCGCGCAGCAGTTCGCCTGGACGTTCGAGTACCCGCAGGCCGGCGGCAAGCCGATCAAGTCGACCCAGCTGTACCTGCCCAACGACAAGCCGGTGCGCTTCTACGTCAAGGCGCTCGACGTCCTGCACGACTTCTGGGTCCCGGCGTTCCGCATGAAGGTCGACGCGGTGCCGGGCATCACGACGAAGTACCGCGTCACGCCCAACCGGCTCGGCACGTATCCCGTCGTCTGCGCGGAGCTCTGCGGCCTCGGCCACTCGGTCATGCGATCGACGGCGCGCGTCGTCACCCCGGACGCATTCGAGAAGTGGATGGCCGAGCAGAAGGCGCCGGCTCAGGCCGCCGGTGGCGGCAAGCCCGACGGCAAGACCCTCTTCAGCGACGGCAACGGCTCGGCCACCGCATGCGGCGCCTGTCACCAGCTCGCCGACGCCGGCACGGCCGGTCAGACGGGTCCCGATCTGGACAAGGTGCTGGCCGGCAAGGACGCCGCGTTCATCGAGAAGGCGATCACCGACGCCGACGCCGAGATCACGGCGGGCTTCCAAGCGGGGATCATGCCCAAGGACTACGGCGATACCCTCTCTGCAGAGGAGCTCAAGGCCCTCGTGACGTACCTCGCAAAGGTTGCAGGGAAGTGAGTGCCACGATGAGGAGGTGCAGCCGCTGATGGTCGCCAAGTTCCGCGGACCCGGCATGTACCGGGCGGCATGGGGTGTCGTCCTCGGCATCGCGCTGTCCTACGTGATCATCGGGATCTTCCGCACGTGGTACGGCCTCGACGAGACGTTCAAGGGCTTCGCCGTCCTCGAACTGTCGCTCTTCCTCTCCCCGATCGGCTTCCTCGTCGG
>JBBSQG010000051.1:0-11916 GCA_038258125.1 Solirubrobacterales bacterium | reverse complement strand
AGGCCATCAGCTCAACGCGATGGCCGGCCGGCGAGCGCACGAAGGCGCGTGGCGAACCCCAGTACTCCGTCCGCGGCCGGGGCTCGTGGCCGGCCGCGCGCAGTGCGGCGAGCGTCGCGGGGTGATCCTTGACGACGACGGCGACGTGACCCTCGTCGGGGATGACCGGATCCTCGGCGTAGAGCAGGTGGATCTGCGTCCCGCCCGCCTGCACCCAGGTCGAGCGGGCGGCGAGCGCCTCCGGTGCGGGCACGGGCGCGAAGCCGAGCAGCGCCCAGAAGGCGACGCAGGCATCGACGTCGGCCGCGCGGACCTCGATCGCGACGTGCTGGATCATCGGCGAAGCACTACCCCGCGCGCACGCGCTTGACGTTGTCGGCATGGATCGCCCGCTGGGCGGCGCCGCGGCGCGCCATCGGCAGCTCGGCGTCGGGCAGCTTGGCGAGGTAGTTGACGTCCTCGCGCAGGATCGCCGCAGCGCGCGCGCCGTCGATCACGTCGCCGTGGCCAGGGACGACATGGGCGGCGGCGTCGACGAGCGGCTCCAGCCGGCGCAGCGTGGCCAGGTACGCGTCGCGCGAGCCGCCGTCGGAGATCATCGGGACCTCGACCGGCGAGAGGTAGTCACCGCAGACGAGCACGCGCGCCCATCCGATCCAGATCGCCATCCCGTCGGCGGTATGGCCGTCGGCAGGGTGCAGCTCCAGCTCGGTCGTGCCGAGCTCACAATGGCCGGGCACCGGCAGCGCCTGGACCTGGCCGAGTGACAGCGGGGCAGGGCGGTCGACGTAGTGCGCGTCGTCGAAGGCGCGCAGCTCGCGCGCGGCAGCACCCGGCTCGGCGGTCAGCCGGGCGGCGGTCGTCTCGGCGACCCCGAGCGCGGCACCGGGAAACGCGATCCGGCCGAGCAGGTGGTCCCAGTCGGCGTGCGTCGCGAGCAGGCCGCTGAGCGCAGGAAAGCCGGCGTGCTCGAGCACCGCCGGAAGCACGTCGAGCTCGTCGGGGAAGACCGGCGAGTCGATCACGAAGCACTCGCCGGGGCCCGATCCGGTCGCCGTCTCGGCGGAGCGGGCGTCGCCGTTGCGGACGATCGTGCAGGTCGTCTGCCAGACGCGGCTCGTGGCGACGAGCACGTCGGGGTGCACGCCGACGACCCGCATGGGGCCTTAGAGGCCGAGGAGCTTGACCGCTTCGAGGAGGTTCTTGACCTCGGCGGTCGGCTTCTTCTGGCCGGTCTCGAGCGTCTCCTTGCTGCGGTTGACCCAGATCACGGGGATCTTGTTCGCCACGCAGGGAGCGACGTCGTGGTAGTAGCTCGACGAGACGTGGACCCAGCCCTTCTTGGTCCCCATCCGGCGGGCGCACTCGGTGAAGTGCGCCAGGTCGGGCTTGTAGGAGCGCACCTGCTGGGCGGTCACGACGAGGTCGAAGTCCAGCGGGATGTGGCGCCGCGTCTGCCCGAGCAGCTTGTCGTCGATGTTGGAGATCAGCCCGGTCTGGTGCTCCTTGCTGACCTTCTTCAGCTGCGGGTTGGACTCCTTGAAGGCCGGCCAGCGCTGCACGCTGTCGGGCAGGAAGCCCGAGCGCGAGGGCTCCAGCGGCCAGTCCAGGCGCTTGGAGATCTCGATCGCGGTGCGGCGCAGGACCTCGGCGTACAGCTCGTAGGAGCCGCCCTCGATGTCGCGCTCGATCTCGTGGAAGTTCGAGATCAGCTCATCGCGTTCGATCGTGAAGCCGTCGCGGGCGGCCTCCTTGGCAAACGCGTCGTAGACCCCCTGCTCCCAGTCGATGAGAGTGCCGTAGACATCAAACGTCACCAGCGTGATCTGCTTCGGAAGCGCCATTGCGCCGCCATGATAGGAGCTTGTTTGCGCAAACCTCCCGGCGAGCAGGCGCCGACCGCGCCCCTGCCTGCTCGTCAACTATCGTCCGGCCATCGATGGACCTTCTCGAGTACAAGGGCAAGCAGGTTCTCCGGCGCTACGACGTGCCGCTGCCGGCCGGCCGGCCGGCCGCCACCGCCGAGGCGGCCGTCGCCGCCGGTGAGGCGATCGGCTACCCGGCCGTCGTCAAGGCGCAGGTCAAGATCGGCGGCCGCGGCAAGGCCGGCGGGATCAAGCTCGCCGCCGACGCCGGCGAGCTGCGCGAGCACGCCGAGGCGCTCCTCGGCATGGACATCCGCGGCCACACCGTGCATGAGCTGTGGATCGAGTCCGCGACGGAGATCGCGACGGAGTACTACGCCGCGGTGATCTTCGATCGCTCGGCGAAGGCGCCGCTCGTGATGCTCTCCACCCATGGCGGGATGGACATCGAGCAGGTCGCCGACGAGCACCCGGACGCGATCGCGACGCTGCACGTCGATCCGCTCCTCGGCTTTCAACCCTTCCACGGTCGCCGGCTGGCGTTCGAGGCTGCCGTCGACGCCGATGTCGTGCGCCCGGTCGGCGCGATGCTCGCCACGCTCTACGCGGCGTTCATCGGCGAGGACGCGACGCTCGTGGAGATCAACCCGCTCGTGATCACGCCCGACCGCCGCGTCGTCGCGCTCGACGCCAAGGTCACGCTCGACGACAACGCCGCCTTCCGCCATCCCGACCACGCCGAGCTCGACGACGGCGGCGGCGCCGATCCGCAGGAGCAGATGGCGCGCGAGCGCGGGCTGACGTACGTCAAGCTCGACGGCGACATCGGGATCTTCGGCAACGGCGCCGGCCTCGTCATGTCGACGCTCGACGTCGTCGCCCACGCCGGCGGCGCGCCCGCGAACTTCCTCGACGCCGGCGGTGGCGCCAAGGCCGAGGCGATCGCCGCGTCGGTCGAGGTCATCTTGAGCAACCCGAACGTCAAGGCCGTCCTGTTCAACGTGTTCGGCGGGATCACGCGCTGCGACGAGGTAGCGCGCGGCATCATCGACGCGCACGGGTTGCTGGCGCCGAGCGTGCCGTTCGTCGTGCGCCTGGACGGCACGAACGACGCGCAGGCGCGCCAGCTGCTGGCCGACGCCGCCCTGCCCAATGTCTTCGCCGAGGCGACGATGGACGGCGCCGCGGCGCGCGTCGTCGAGCTGGCTCGTGACGCGGAGCCCACCCGCCCATGAGCATCATCGTCGGCGACGAGACGCGGCTCGTCGTCTCGGGCCTGACCGGCCGCGAGGGCAGCTACCACGCGCTCAACAACCGCCGCTACGGGACGAAGGTCGTGGCCGGAGTCACGCCGGGCAAGGGCGGCCAGGACGTCGAGGGCATCCCGGTCTTCAACACCTTCCGCGAGGCCGTCGCGGCGACGGACGCCAACACGGCGATGGTCTTCGTTCCGGCGCGCTTTGCCGCCGACTCGATCCTCGAGGCCGAGGACGCCGGCATCGCGACGATCATCGCGATCACGGAGGGCATCCCCGCGCACGACGAGCTGCGCGTCTTCAACGTCCTCAAGCACAACCCGTCCGTGCGGCTCGTCGGGCCCAACTGCCCGGGCGTGCTGTCGCCGGGCAAGGCGAACGTGGGGATCATCCCGGCCCAGTTCTTCAAGCCGGGCAACGTCGGCGTCGTCTCGCGCTCGGGCACGCTGACCTACCAGATCGGCAACGAGCTGGCCCGCAGCGGCTTTGGCAACTCGACGATCGTGGGGATCGGCGGCGACCCGGTGCCCGGCTCGTCCTTCGTCGACATCATCGCGCTGTTCGAGGCCGACCCCGACACCGAGCTGATCGTCATGAGCGGCGAGATCGGTGGTTCGGCGGAGGAGGAGGCGGCGGCGTTCATCGCGTCGCACGTGTCCAAGCCCGTCGTCGGCTACATCGCCGGCCTGACCGCGCCGCCGGGCAAGACGATGGGCCACGCAGGCGCGATCGTGAGCGGCTCCAGCGGTGGCGGGCAGGCGAAGATCGACGCGCTGGAGGCCGTCGGCGTGCGCGTCGGGCGGACGCCGACGCAGGTGGCCGTGATCGCGATGGAGATCCTCGGCGGCTAGCGGTGTGTCGAAAAGTTCGCGACCGGCGCGAAGTATTCGACACACCACGAGCGCTCAGCGCTCGCCGCCCTCCAGCGGGGCCGGCTGCTCGGCTCGCCGCCGTTGGGCGCGCGTAGGCCGTCGGCGGCGAGGGAGGGCGCTAACCCGCAGGGGTGATGACGGGGCGTGCGGCGCCGGATCCTCGTGGTCCGTTCTCAATCACTCGCGCGCCGAGGAGGCTGTCATGTCCCAGCTCACGCAACTCCCCGTTCCGTCGGAGACCCAGCTCTGGGTCTCCTGGGTCCTGGCCCTCGTCGCCGCGGTCGCGCTCTTTGCGCTCGCCGCCGGTGGCCTGGTCGTGCTCGCCTCCGCCCTCTGAGCGGGCGGGCTACAGGATCTTGCGCAGGTCGCGGGCGTCCGGCGCGCCGCCCAGCGGCTCGAAGCCGCGCCGCAGGTACATCGCGCGGGCCGGGTTCTCGAGCTCGACGACGAGGTCGATCGCGCCGTAGCCGCCAGCGCGGGCGTGCTCGATGCCGCGGTCCAGCAGCTGCCCGCCGAGCCCCTGCGCGCGGTGCTCGGGCCGGACGGCGAGCAGCAGCTCGGGCACCGGCGCACCCTCGTGTTGGCGGGCCGTCAGGTTGAGCCGGTACCAGCAGGCGCCGGCCGGCTCGCCGTCGTAGGCGACGACGACCCCACCGTCGCCCGGCCGGCCCAGGTCGGCGAACGCCCGCGGCGGGACGAGCACCGGCGGCGGCGAGCCGTCGGCGGCGGGCACGAGGTGCCAGGCGAGCGTGAGGCGCAGCATCTCCAGCAGGAAGGCCGCATCGGCGGCCCGGATCTCGCGGAAGGCGTAGGGCATGGCGGCCATGGTGATGGGTTCTGTCACACGAGCGTGACGACTTTGCGTCAATACAGCGCCAGCGGGCCAGTCCGCTCCGCCCGCGACCTACAGTGAGCAGCATGCCCGTCACCACCGATCTCAGCACCCGCGCGACCGCGCTTCTGCGCGAGCTCGCCGGGCCCCAGGCACGCTTCCGCGAGCATCAGCTCGAGGCGATCGCCGATCTCGTCGAGGACCGCGCGCGCGTGCTCTGCGTGCAGCGCACCGGCTGGGGCAAGTCGGCGGTCTACTTCATCGCGACCTCGCTTCTGCGATCCGATCCCACCCACCGCGCCGGTCCGACGCTGATCGTCTCGCCGCTGCTGGCGCTCATGCGCAACCAGATCGCCGCCGCCCAGCGGCTGGGAATCCGTGCGCATACGATCAACTCGACCAACCGCGACGACTGGGAGGAGATCTCCGGGCTGCTCGAGGCCGACGCCGTCGACCTGCTGCTGATCAGCCCCGAACGCCTGAACAACCCGACGTTCCGCGCCGAGATGCTGCCGGTGTTCGCCGAGTCGGTCGGGCTGCTCGTCGTCGACGAGGCGCACTGCATCTCCGACTGGGGGCACGACTTCCGGCCCGACTACCGCCGCATCGCCGACATGCTCGAGCGGCTGCCATCCGGCGTCGGCGTGCTGTGCACGACGGCGACGGCGAACGACCGCGTCGTCGCCGATGTCGAGGAGCAGCTGCGCACGGGCCACAGCGGCGCGCCGCTGGTCGCCTACCGCGGCCCGCTGGGGCGCTCGAGCCTGCGCTTCGAGGTCGTCGAGCTGCCCGGCCAGGCCGACCGCCTTGCCTGGCTCGCCACGCACCTCGGCGAGCTGCCGGGCTCTGGGATCGTCTACACGCTGACCAAGCGCGACGCCGAGCAGGTCGCGCAGTGGCTCACCGCACACGGGATCGCCGCCGAGGCCTACACCGGCGAGATCGAGACCGCGCGGCGGATCGCCGTCGAGGACCGGCTGCTCGCCAACGACCTGAAGTGCGTCGTGGCGACGAGCGCGCTCGGGATGGGCTACGACAAGCCCGACCTCGGCTTCGTCGTGCACTACCAGGCGCCCGGCTCGGTCATCGCCTACTACCAGCAGGTCGGTCGTGCCGGACGCGCGATCGAGCGCGCCGAGGTCGTCCTGCTGCGCGGCGCTGAGGACCGCCGCATCCAGGACTTCTTCATCGAGCAGGCATTCCCGGCCCGCGAGCTCGTCGACCGCGTGCTCGGCCACCTCGATGCGGTCGGCGCAGAGGGCGCCTCGACGCCCGAGCTGACGGCCATGGTCAACCTCGGCCGCGGCCGGATCGACGCGATGCTCAAGGTGCTCGACGTCGAGGGCGCCGTCTCGCGCGACGGCAGCCGCTGGGTGCGCGAGCCCGGCAGCGACTGGGCCTACGACGCCGAGCGCTACGCGCACATCACCGCGCTGCGTCGCCGCGAGCAGGCGACGATGGCCGACTTCGGCGCCGACGGGCGCTGCCTCATGCGCGCGCTGCAGGAGGAGCTCGACGATCCCGATCCGCAGGACTGCGGACGCTGCTCGGTCTGCACCGGCCCGCGCTACGACGGCCCGCTCGACCCCGGGCTCGTGCGCGAGGCGATCGACCACCTGCGCTCCCAGCCGCTGACGCTGGAGACCAAGAAGATGGCGCCCGACCCGGAAGGGCGGATGCGCAAGATCCCGGCCGAGCTCGTCGTCGAGGAGGGGCGCGCGCTGGCGCGGCTCGGCGACGGCGGCTGGGCCTCGGTCGTACGCGCGGGCCTCGACGCGGGGCGCTTCGACGACGAGCTGCTCGACGCCGTCGACCGCCTGGTGCGGACTTGGAATCCGCCGGCGCGCTTCATCACCACGGTGCCGTCGGCGCACCACCCGGGCGTCGTA
This sequence comes from Solirubrobacterales bacterium, assembly GCA_038258125.1. Taxonomy (GTDB): domain Bacteria; phylum Actinomycetota; class Thermoleophilia; order Solirubrobacterales; family Solirubrobacteraceae; genus CADCVQ01. The sequence continues at coordinate 5,202 of JBBSQG010000051.1, read as the reverse complement.
GACGACCTCGCCGAGCGCCTGTCGGGCACGCTCGGGATTCCGTTCCTGGCCCTGCTGGAGCGCACCGGCGAGCGCCCCCGCCAGCGCGAGATGTCCAACGCCGCCTTGCAGGCGGCCAACGTGCGCGGCGCGTTCCGGGTGATCGGCGAGCCACCGCCCGAGGGCGGGCTACTGCTCGACGACGTCCGGCTGAGCGGTTGGACGCTGGCCATGACGGGCGGCCAGCTGCTGCGGCGCGGTGCGGGCGCCATCTTCCCGCTGGTGCTCGCGACGGCGTTCTGAGCTCGGAGGGCGCCGGGTTCCGGGACGCGCAGAGCGCCGCGCTAGCATTGATGGCAAGCCCAGCGAACACAGGGATCACATGGCCGCGATCAGCGTGCGAAACCTCGAAGACGATGTGAAGGCGCGCCTGCGGGTCCGGGCTGCTCGCAACGGCCGCTCGATGGAGTCCGAGGTTCGAGCGATCCTCGTCGAGGCCGTCCGTGAGCCCGCCGACGATGGCGGCCTCTTTCACGTCATGCTCGACCGCTTCGCGGAGATCGGCGGGGTCAGCCTCGAACTGCCTCCACGGGGAACCCCGGTGCGTGCCGCCGACCTGTCGTCGTGATCGTCGTCGACACGAACGTCGCGTCGGAGCTGATGAAGGCGTCGCCGGCGCCGGTCGTGCGGGACTGGGTAGTCGCGCGCAGCGGCGACGAGCTGTACACGACGGCGATCACGCTCGCCGAGATCGGGTACGGCATCGCGCGACTGCCCGCCGGGCGGCGTCGAGCGGTGCTGCAGGCAACCGCCGAGGACGTGTTCGCCGCCTTCGAGGAGCACGTGCTCGCGTTCGATGCGACGGCCGCCGCCCGCTATCCACAGATCGTCGCGCGCCGCGAGCGTGCCGGGCGTCCGATCGACGGCTTCGACGCTCAGATCGCAGCCATCTGCCACGTCCTGGGCGCGACGCTGGCGACCCGCAACGTGGATGACTTCGAGGCCACCGGGATCGAGTTGATCAACCCGTGGGAGAAGACGTAGCCGGAACCCGATCGCTGCCCGCTACCCTCGAAAACCACATGGCCGACACCATCTCCTTCGCACGCGGCGCGCCCTCGCTGGACATCGTCGATGTCGACGGCCTGAGCGCCGCCGCGACCCGCGCCTTCACCAACGACCCAGGCGGCACGACCGCCTACGGAACGAGCATCGGCTACGTGCCGCTGCGCCGCTGGCTTGCCGAGCAGCACGGCGTCGACGAGAAGCAGGTGCTCGTCACGAACGGCTCGATGCAGGCCGACGCCTTCCTGTTCGCGACCGAGGTCGATTCCGGCGCGCCCGTCGTCGTCGAGAAGCCGACGTACGACCGCACGCTGCTGAATCTGCGCTCGCTCGGCGCCGACGTGCGGATGGTCTCGCTGCAGACCGACGGGATCGACACCGCCGAGCTGCGCACGCTGCTCCAGAGCGGCGTGAAGCCCGCCCTCGCGCACATCATCCCGAACTTCCAGAACCCGGCCGGCTACACGCTGTCGCTCGCCAAGCGCCATGAGCTGCTCGAGCTCGCGGCCGAGCATGGCTTCACGATCTTCGAGGATGACCCCTACAAGCACATCCGCTTCAGCGGCGAGGACATCCCGACAATGCTCTCGATGGACGAGCACGACACGGTCGTCTACGCGTCCTCGTTCTCCAAGACCGTCTGCCCCGGAATTCGCGTCGGCTACCTCGTCGGCCCCGCCGCGCTGATCGCCAAGATCGCCAAGCTCGCCACGAACACGTACATCTCGCCGAACATGGTCGCGCAGTCGATCGTCTACGAGTTCTGTGTCTCGGGCGCTATCGACGACTCGATCGCGACCGTCAAGACGGCGCTCGCCGAGCGCGTTGCGACACTCGACACCGCGCTCCAGGCGCACCTGCCCGAGGCCCGCTACACGCTGCCCGAGGGCGGCTACTTCATGTGGGTCGAGCTGCCCGAGGGCACCGACGTCGAGGCGCTGTTCAGCGCCGCCGGCGAGCGCGGCGTGCAGTTCGTCAAGGGCACCGACTTCCTGCTGGAGGGCGGCGAGAACACCCTGCGGATCGCCTACTCCGGCGTCACGAACGACCGCATCGACGAGGGCGTCCAGCGCCTCGCCGGGGCATACCGCTCGCTGACCGGCACCGCGGCCGCCGCGTAGTCGTCCGCGCGCGAACCTGGAACGTCGCCGACGAGCTGCAGAGCGTGCTCGCGGTCAGGCACCGAGCTGACGCAGATCGTCCAGATCCTGCCGGCGACCGGCGGCCTGCTTCATCGTGATCAGGTCGGCCTTCGAGCAGACGAGCACCGCATGACCGCCGGCCTGCGTCTCGATCGCCGTCGCTCGCAGGTGCTCGTAGGCGTGGTCGGCGTCGATGCCCGGCACCCACTGCATCACGTCGAGCCGGCCGGCCCGCGTGAGCAGCAGGAAGTTGCCGCCGTCCGCCAGCTGGCTCGGATCGAGCGGATCGAACGGAAACTCGTCGGCCCGGAACTCGCCGGTCCCGTACAGCTCCGCGTCGAGCTCTCGTAGGAGCGCGGCCAGACGCTCGAGGTTCGCCTTGCCGGGGGAGGGCACGATGTCGAGGTCCTTCGTCGCCCGTACGTAGCCGTGGGCAGCCACCGCGAAGCCCCCGATGACGACGTAGTCGATCTGCGCGCCGCGCAGGGCGGCGATCAGCTCAACCGCGTCGAACATCCTGGGCGTGGCCGCGCGAAACGCGAAGCTCGTCGGCGACGCGGCTGAGGCCCGCGGCCGCCTCGATGCGCTGAGCCATCGACTTGGCGAGGTCGGCGGCGCGGTCCTCGCGTCGAGCCGCCTCGTTCCAGCGCGCGAAGAACTCGATCTGCGCCTTGGTGGGCATCGCGGCGATCGTACCGAGCAGCGCGCTCGAGCCTTGTCGGGGCGAGTCGCGTGACGAGCGCTGCCGCCGCCGCCCGAGTCACGCCACGCGCGGGTCCGCCGCATCGCCTGGCGCGGCGGACCGTCGGCTACTCGACCGCAACCGTGGGCCGGTGAAGGCTTGGGCGCCTTGAACGGCACCCGCTCGACGTAGCCGTTGCTGGGCAGGTAGCTGACGTCGACCCGTTCGGTCACGCCCGCAAACAGCGACCCGCTGAGCACGTACTGCATCCCGAACCCGGGCTGGCCGAGCGCCGGCGCGATCGGGCCGGCACTGACCGAGAACGGCTTGAGCACGCGGTAGCGGTAGTAGTTGCACGGCTCGCCGCCGGGGTACGGGTTCAGGCTCTCCGGTGGGATGCCGCGCGCGCCGTACGGGGTTCCCTCGGGTGACAGGTACCCCCGCCCTCGCTGCCGAAGCGGTCGACCACCTGGCCCTCGATGAGCGCGACCTGCGCGACGAGCGGGGTGAGCGCGTAGCCGCCCTGAGGTGGGTAGCGCCAGCTCTTGGCAGCCTTGTCATAGAAGAGCTTCGTCGCGAGAAGCCGGCGAGGCGCTGCCAGCCGCGCAGCAGCCGAGCGACCGGGCCGGCGTTGGGAACGCGCTTGGGACCGAGCAGCGGGTTGCCAGCGAAGGCCGACGTCGGGCAGATCGTGCGGATGACCCGCTTCGCCTTTGCGTCGCTTCGGCGCCAGAACTGGGCCGCTTGGAGTTGTGTCGAGTCTTCCCCTCTGGCGTGCTCAACTCAACACTCTCGTCCGATGCCGAGCAGGGAACCGCACGCCGCGACCGCCGGAGCATTCGGGCGGGCGCCGGCGACGATAGACAAATCTGGCAGGTTGCCATTGCCTGCGGGAGCTGACGGGAGTAGCGTCGCTCCGACGAGGCGGGCAGGGCACCGCGTGGCGAGGATCGCCGCGGATTCGCGCAGCCGCGCACGTCAACTATCCGTGTACGACGTCGCCCAAGGAGCAGTTCATGCCAGTCACCGCGTTCGGTTCTTCCTCCGCCCTCGGCCAGGGATACAGTGCCGCGCCGTCCGCCGCCGCGCCACCGCCCGCGGCGATGCCCGCCGGCAACGTCGTCGGACACGGCGTGACCCGCCTCAAGGAGCGCCCGCCGGCGTACGCGGTCAACGCGCCGTTCATCCCGGGAACCCCACCGCCGCGGGGGGAGACCGCTGGAGCCCACGGCGCCCACAAGGGGCGGATCTCAATCCGCTAGCAGGGCGTACCAAGCGACGACGCGGTCGCGGTCACTCGTTGCGCACGCCGTCGGGCGAGATGACCGTCACGCCCACCGTCACATCCGGCGCGCCCGGCTTCTTCGTGCGCGCCGGGCGCGGCGGGCGGCGCGTGAGGCGCTTCTGCCAAAAGCCGACCAGCCCGACCTTCCAGGCGTAGTAGCCGGTCTTGCCGGGAGTGATCGAGAAGTCCATGACGCGCAGGTGGCAGAGCACGCGCTTGGTGAGGTACAGCGTGCGCAGGATCAGCCCGAGCTTGGGATAGAGCTTCTGCGGCTCGTTGCTGGACCGGACGCGGCCCATGAGCCGGTTCCACAGCCACGGCGGCGGACGCCACAGCGCGATCAGGTACAGCATGACGTTCGCCCAGCGCGGCGGGATCGCGAGGTAGGAGTCGTCGATCTCCTCCAGATCGACCCCCAGCTCTTCCATCGCCGCCGCCAGACCGGTGTTCGGAATGACCTTCAGCGAGTAGATGAACAGCGTGTAGGGCCGATCCATCAGATACAGCAGCTGCAGCGTCGACTTCACGTCGTCCCGAGTCTCGATCGGGTTGTCCATGATGATGTCGTAGGCCGACGGGATGTGGTATTTCGGCGCGAAGGACGCGATCACCTCGCCCGCCTTGAGGATCTTCTCCGGCGGGGTAGGGCGCTTGTAGAAGTCGAGCATGTTCTTCGAGCCCGACTGGATCCCCATCCGCACGCGGTTCATGCCCGCCCACGACAGCAGCTCGAACTTGTCCTGGCGCACGTAGTTGGGGATCACGCCGTAGACGGCGAACGGCAGCTTGAGCTCGTCGTGCCATAGCTCGGCGAACTCCTCGAGCTGCCCGTAGGGGATCGCCATGAACGAGTCGTCGTGGAAGGAGACCTGGCTGAGGTGCGGGAAGCGGGCGCGCGCGTCCTTGACCTGGTCGACCATGTAGCGCGCGCTCGGATGGCGGATGCGCTTGTACTTCGCGTCGTTGGCGATGAACTTCGTGTTGCCGCAGTACGCGCAGTGAAACGGGCAGCCGATCGACCACAGCGTCGTATAGCCGAGGCCGTCGTT
>JBBSQG010000050.1:0-11920 GCA_038258125.1 Solirubrobacterales bacterium | reverse complement strand
GCCCTTCGTCCACATCCCGGTCACGCGGGACACGAAGGCCGAGGCCGAGCGCCGCCAGCTCGAACTGCTGGCCGGCAACTTCGACCTCATCGTCATGGCCCGCTACATGCAGATCCTGTCGGCCGACTTCCTCGACGCCGTCGGCATGCCGGTCATCAACATCCACCACTCGTTCCTGCCCGCCTTCGCCGGCGCCGGCCCCTACCAGCGCGCGCGCGACCGCGGCGTGAAGCTGATCGGCGCCACCGCCCACTACGCGACCGAGGTGCTCGACGAGGGGCCGATCATCGAGCAGGACGTCATCCGCGTCACGCACCGCGACACCGCCGAGGAGCTCGAGCGGCGCGGCGCCGACGTCGAGCGCACCGTGCTGGCGCGCGCCGTGCAGTGGCACTGCGAGGACCGGGTCGTGCGCGACGGCGATCGCACCGTCGTGCTGTAGCTCGGGTCAGCCGGTGTCGCGCGTCGAGCGCGCCAGCGCGACGAGCCGGTGGTCGCCGGTGAACAGGCGCCGCACCGAGCCGAGCACGATGATCACCGTCGTCGTCGCCACCCCACCGAGCATGAGGTACATGATCGCCAGCTGGACGAGGACGGCGTCGGCGGGATCGACGCCGGCGAGGATCAGGCCGGTCATCGCGCCGGGGAGGAAGACGAGCCCGAGCCCCTTCGTGTTCTCGATCTGCGGCGACAGCGACACGCGCAGCACCGAGCGCACGATCGGCCGCGACGCCTGCATCGAGGTCTGGCCGAGCGCGAGGCGGGCCTCGACCTCCGGCCGCCCGTCGGCGAGCGCCTCGACGAGCGCGGTGGCCGCGACGATCCCCGACTTCATCGCGTTGCCGACGAGCATCCCGGCGATCGGCACGAGCGTGCGTCCCTCGACGGGGAAGATCCCCAGGCCGAACGCGACCGCGAAGCCGACGACCGCCGTCGCGCCGTTGCCGACGAAGGCGATCCAGAACAGTCCCGGGACCGCCGGCGCACGGCGCCGCACGGTCGCCGCGGCGAAGACGACGATCCCGAAGACCCACAGCCACGACCAGACGAGCGGCGTATCGGGGTCGATGATCAGCCCGAGCGCGGCGCCGACGATGAGCAGCTGCAGCAGCGCCCGCGAGACCGACGTGACGAGCTCGCGCTCCAGTCGCAACCGCAGCCGCACGCTGATCGCGAGCGCGATGGCGACGAGGATGAGCGAGATCGCCAGGCCGGCGTAGCCGACATCACCGTTCATCGCCGAGCACCTCCTGCGCCGAGCCGCTGCGCTCGACGCGCCCTTCGACGATGCGCAGTGCGAAGTCGGCGAGGCGGCTCAGCTGCGCTTCGTCGTGGGTCACCCAGACGACGGGCGTCCCGTCGTCGACAAGCTGGCGCGCGAGCCGTTCGAGCACGGCGGCGGCCTGGCCGTCAAGCGCGGACGTCGGCTCGTCCATGAGCATCACCTGCGGGCCGGTGGCCAGCGCGCGGGCCAGGCAGGCGCGCTGGGCCTCGCCGCCTGACAGCTCGCCGGCGTCGCGCTCGAGGAAGGCGGCCGGCAGCCCGACGCGCTCGAGCAGCTCCTCACCGCGCCCTGTCTCGCAGCCCGGGTCGGCCTCGCGCAGGTTGTCGAGCACGCTGCCGGCGAACGTCACCGGGCGCTGGAAGACCATCGCCACCTCGCGGCGCAGCTGCAGCGGGTCGCGCTGCGCGACGTCGGTGCCGCGGTGGCACACGACGCCCTCGCTGGGAACATCGAGCCGGTTGCAGAGTCGCAGCAGCGTCGACTTGCCCGAGCCGGAGGGGCCGGAGACGACGGTCAGCCCGCCCGACGGCAGGCGCGCGTCGAGCTCGGCGAGGCGCCGCGCCTCGGGGGGACCGACGCTGACGCAGTCAAACGCGAAGAGCGGGGCGTCGGACACGGCGGCAGTATGCCCCGCCGGTTGTCGTTGCATGCGCAACCATCTACACTGCGACCCGCTTGCTCAGCCCACAGACCCGCCGCATCGCCACCCTCTTCCGCCCCTACCGGGCCCGCCTCGGCACCGTGCTCGGGCTGATCGCGATCAGCGCCGGGCTCGGCATGGTCACGCCGTTCTTGCTGCGCGACGTCCTCGATCACGCGATTCCGGAGGGCGACACGACGCTGCTGAGCTGGCTCGTCGGCGGGATGGTCTTCATCGCCATCGCCACCGGCGTGATCGGCGTCGGCCAGACCTGGTTGTCCAACCTCGTCGGCCAGCGCGTCATGCACGACCTGCGCGCCGCCGTCTACCGCCACCTGCAGCGCCTGTCGCTCGCCTTCTTCACACGCACGCGCACCGGTGAGGTGCAGTCGCGCATCGCCAACGACATCGGCGGCGTGCAGAACGTCGTCACCTCGACCGCGACCTCGATCGTCTCCAACGCCACGACGGTGCTGGCGACGATCGTCGCGATGCTGCTGCTCGACTGGCGGCTGGCCGTCTTCAGCCTCGCGCTGCTGCCGTTCTTCGTCTGGCTCACGCGCCGCGTCGGCAACGAGCGCAAGCGGATCACCTCCAAGAAACAGGGCCGCATGGCCGACATGAGCGCACTCGTCTCGGAGTCGCTATCGGTCTCGGGGATCCTGCTCGGCAAGACGATGGGCCGCTCCGAGGAGCTCGCGCAACGCTTCACCGCCGAGTCCTCGCTGCTCGCCGACCTGGAGGTGCAGTCGCGGATGGCCGGCCGCTGGCGCATGTCGACCGTGCAGATGAGCTTCGCGATCATGCCCGCGCTGGTCTACCTCTTCGCCGGGATCACGATCGCCAACGGCTCGTCGGCGATCACGCTCGGCACGCTCGTGGCGTTCACGACGCTTCAGACCAGGCTGCTGTTTCCGATCGTCTCACTGCTGAACGTCGGCATCGACATCCAGACCTCGCGGGCGCTGTTTGACCGCATCTTCGAGTACCTCGACCTGCCGGTCGAGATCACCGAGCGCCGCGACGCGGCGCCACTCGGGGCCAATGGCCGGGAGATCCGCGGAGAGGTCGTGTTCGAGGACGTCCAGTTCCGCTACGAGCCCGGCGGCGAGCCGACGCTGCGCGGTGTCGACCTCACCGTGGCCCCCGGCACGACGACGGCGATCGTCGGCGAGACCGGCTCGGGCAAGACGACGCTCGGCTACCTCGTCGCGCGGCTGTACGACGTCACCGGCGGGCGGGTGGCGATCGACGGCGTCGATGTGCGCGACCTGTCGTTCGCATCGCTTGCCTCCACGGTCGGGCTCGTGTCGCAGGAGACCTACCTGTTCCACGCCACGATCGCCGAGAACCTGCGCTTCGCACGGCCCGACGCGACCGACGCCGAGCTCGTCGACGCCGCCCGCGCGGCCCAGATCCACGAGCTGGTCTCGTCTCTGCCCGACGGCTACGACACCGTCGTCGGCGAGCGCGGCTACCGCTTCTCCGGCGGCGAGAAGCAGCGCATCGCGATCGCCCGCACGATCCTGCGCAACCCGCCGGTGCTCGTGCTCGACGAGGCGACATCGGCGCTGGACTCCGAGACCGAGCGCGCCGTGCAGGCGGCGCTCGACCGGCTCGCCGAGGGACGTACGACGATCGCCATCGCCCACCGCCTGTCGACGATCCGCGACGCCGACGAGATCGTCGTGCTCGACCGCGGCCGGATCGCCGAGCGCGGGACGCACGACGAGCTGATGGCGGAGGGCGGGCGCTACGCGCAGCTCGTGGCCGGCGGCTCGTCGCCTGCCCTCACGCAGGCGTAGCTCCGTCCGATCATCACGCCGGCCACCCCACGCACGCCATGTAAACTCGACCGTCAATCGAGTGTTTGGACCAGGGGACGGTGGACATGCTGCACGCGCAACTTCCGTGGTGGATCGGCGGACCGGCGCTCGGGTTGTGCGTCGTCGCGATGCGCTGGCTGATGAACGCGCGGCTCGGAGTCATGGGCGGCTGGTCTGACGTCATCGACACCGTCGCCGCACGCCGGCTGTCGTTCGGTCCCTTCGGCTGGATGCTGTTCGGCCTCATCGCGGGCGCGGCGGCGTTCGCGCTCATCGCCGGCGGCCCGGACTTCCACGGCTACGGCTGGCTGACCGACACGTTCAGCGGGACGAGCGGCACGCTGCTGATCGTGGCGATCCTCGTCGGCTGCGGGCTGCTGATCGGCCTGGGCACGAAGATCGCCGGTGGCTGCACCTCCGGCAACGGGTTGAGCGGCAACGCAATGCTCTCCCCGGCAAGCCTGGTCGCGACGATGACCTTCTTCGCAACGGCGATCGTCGTCACGTTCCTCACGCAGGCGCTGATCTCATGAGCACGCGCGTTGCCGCCGCCGTAGTCGGGATCGTCTTCGGTGTCGTCCTGTCCTGGTCGGGCATGACGAGCCCGGAGGTCATCCGCGCCGGGCTGCTGTTCGAGGATCCCTACCTCTTCTTGTTCTTCGCGGGCGCACTGCTGACCGCCGCCGCCGGCCTGCGGGTCCTGCGCGTGCGCGCGCCGCGCGCGCTGCTGACCGGCGAGCGCGTGCAGTGGGATCCCGTCACCCCCGAGCGCCGTCACGTCGCCGGCAGCGTGCTGTTCGGGATCGGCTGGGGCGTCTGCGGCGCCTGCCCGGGCCCGATCGCCACGCAGCTCGGCCCGGGCATCGCCTGGGGCATCCCGACGACGATCGGCCTGATCGGCGGCATCCTGCTGTTCGGCCGCATGCAGTCCCGCGCGCAGTCGGCGCCCGCGGCCGCGCCGGCGTCGTCGGTCAGCCCGTCGCCGGTCGCGGCGGACGCGACCGCGTAGCGCGCGCCCGCATCAGCCTCCCGGACACGGCCGGCGCGGGGTGGGTGGGACGCCGATGACGATGTCGCGCCCGGTCGGACGCAGCTGGGGATCGAGCTCCAGCTGCCAGAAGTAGCGCGTGAACGTGTGCCCGTGGGCGAAGTCGCCGACGTGCGGCTCGATCGTCTCGCCTCGGGCCATCCGCACGATCAGCTCGGGGTACGTGCGGCCCGGCCGGGCGGCGTACATCGGCGCGGGGAAGGCGCCGCCGAAGCGCGTGTTGACGTCGGTGATGCCGAGCCCGATCTCGGGATCGCGAAACGCCTGCACGGTGCAGGGCCCGCGGACACCGAGCGCCTCGCCGACGGCGCGGCCGAGCGCGATCAGCTCCTCGTCGAAGATCACCGTGCCCTTGATCGACTCGCCGCCGCGCGACTCGATCATCGTGCGCGGGATCGCGTTCAGGCAGCGCCCGTCGAGGTCGCAGAGCAGGTCGATCGAGAACTCCGGCCCGCCCATCAGCCGCTGCACCATGACCGGCTCCTTGACGTACTCGACGAAGAACTCCATCTCGGCGCGGTCGGCGGCCGGGTGGATCGAGCGTGCGCCCGAGCCGCGCCGCGGCTTGACCATCACCGGATAGGAATCCGGTGCCTCGCCGGGCAGCACGGTCGGCGGCGACGGCAGGCCGTGCTCGCCGAGCAGGCGGTGGGTCTCGTACTTGTCAAACGTCCGGCGCGCGATCTCCTGCGACGGGACGAATGCCGGCAGCCGATCGCCGGCCGCGGCAAGCGTCTCGATGTCGAGGTCGGTGAGCGGGACGACGGCGCCGACGCCGTGCTCGGCGACGAGCGACTCGAGGAACGCGACGTAGCCGGGGTCGTCGATCCGCGGCGGGGTGACGGCGAGGTCGGCGGCATAGATGGCGGGTGCGAGCGGGTTGGGATCGGCGGCGATCGTGAAGGCGTGCTCGGCGAACGCGCTGACGATGTCAAAGCGCTTGCCGACGCCGGTCAGCAGGACGGCGGTGCGCTTGCCGGCGTCGGCGCGGTCAGCCATCGGCGGGCCCGTGGAACTGCGCCAGCGTGTCGGCACGCAGGCCGAGCCTGAGCGTCTCGAGCGACAGCACCTCGGCCGGCGGCACGTTGCCGAGGTTCACGGCGGCGCCGTAGCGCTCGATCAGCCACACCTGCTGGTGCTTCTGAGGCGCCTCGAAGACGAGCTTGCCGTGATCGACCTCGTGGACGATCTCGTCGATCAGCCCCGCGCGCGCCTCGCCGTCGGGCCGGTACAGGCCGGCGGTGCCGGTGGCGCGGCCCTCGCAGACGACGAGCTCGGCGCCGGCCTGCAGCGCATCGCGGATGTGCTTCACCCAGCGGTAGGGCGCCATCAGCGCGGCGGGATCCTTCTCGCCGACTTCGGCATAGACGGTGTAGCGGGCCGCCAGCCGCTCGATCAGCGCGATCTTCTTGGCGGGCGGGATCGCGACGACGCCGCTTGAGACCTCGACGCGGTCGATGCCGAGCTCGTCAAGCCAGGCGCACAGCGCGTCGACGCAGCCGTGCAGCCAGGCCAGCTCGGTCAGCGTGCCGCCGAGCATGACCGGCACGTCGTGTGCGCGGTAGGCGGCGAGCTTGTCCTCGAGGTCGGCGGTCACGTAGGCCGAGCCCCAGCCGAGCCGGACCGTGTCGATGTGGGCGGCGGCCTGGCGCAGCAGGCCGTCAACCTCGGCCGTGCTGAGGCCGGTGTCGATGACGTGCGTCAGCCCGGCGACGCGCGGCTTGGGCGAGCGGTCGGGCAGCGGCAGGAAGTCCGGCGGCACGCGCGGCAGGCTATCGCCACGCCGCGCGCGGGCGGCTGGGCGCAGACAGCGTGCGGCGCGTGCGGCGCGTGCCCCGCGTGCGGTTCGCGCTGGTCGGGCGGGTACCGTTGACGCGCGCGCATGGAGCTCGTACCGCATTCCCCCAACGTCGAGCTGCGCAGCGACGGTGAGCAGCAGATCGTCGTGCTCGCGTTCCCCTACGACGCGACGATCGTCAACGTCGTACGCGGCATCCCGGGGCGGCGCTTCGATTGGGAGCGGCGCGAGTGGTGGGCGCCGATCGACGACTGGGTCGGTGTGCACGTCGCCGGCGTGCTCGACCGCTTCCCCGACCTCGTCGCCTCTGAGGAGGTCGTCGCGTGGATCGCGGCGATCGACAGCCGTTGGGTCGGCTTCGTCGGCGCGACGCGCTACGAGGGGCGCGGCTGGTGGACGCTCTCCTCGCGCGCCGGCGAACCGCCCGCCGAGCTGCTCGAGGGGTCGATCACGCGCGCCGAGGACGGTGCGCTGCTCGCACCGCTCACCCGGGCCGGCGCCGAGGCGCTCGACGACCAGGACGCGGTGCGCATCGACGCCGGCGCACGGCGCTGCGTGGAGGCGCTGCTGTCCGGCGTCGACCCGCCTCCCCCGGCGCGGCTCACCGCGGCACGAACGTTCGACGGCGAGCGCATCCGGCTCGACGTGCTGTGGGACGCCGATGCCGGCGTGGCATTCACGAAGCTACCCGGCGCTGACACCCGCAGCCGCACGCTGCCGATCGACCCGTGGATCGTCGAGCCGCTGGATGCCTTCGTGGCGAAGTTCGACGTCGTCGTCGACGGCGCGGGCGCGCTCGTGCTCGACGCGCTGCGCGAGGAGCACGAAACCGCATTGGCGGCGATCCGCAGCTCGCGCGCGATCAGCGGCGATCCTCTGGATGAGGTGGCCGCGGTGCTCGGCGGCGAGCTCGCCCCGTTTCAGTGGGCGGCCGTGCGCTACGCGCTCGATGCGCGGCGCTGTTTTCTCGCCGACGAGCAGGGACTGGGCAAGACGGTCGAGGCGCTCGCGACGCTGGAGGCCGACGGTGCGTTTCCGGCCGTCGTCATCTGTCCGGCTTCGCTGAAGCTCAACTGGGAGCGCGAGGTCGAGCACTGGCTGCCGCATCGCAGCGTCGCGCTCATCGAGGGCCGTACCGCGGTGCCGCCGACCGCTGACATCACGATCCTCAACTACGAGATCGTCGCCGCCCACCGTGAATCGCTCGGGCGGCGCAAGCCGCGGGCGTTGGTGGTCGACGAGTCGCACTACGTCAAGAACCCGCAGGCCAAGCGCACGCAGGCGGTGCGCAAGCTCGCGTCGTCGGTCGTCGACGGTGGTCTGCGCCTGGCGCTGAGCGGCACGCCGGTGCTCAACCACGCCGAGGAGCTCGTCTCGCAGCTGCGCGTCATCGGCCGGCTGGAGGACTTCGGCTCGGGCGCGCAGTTCGCCCGCCGCTTCCGCGGCGACCAGTCCGAGGAGCGGCTGCACTGGCACCTGCGCCGGCGCTGCTTCGTGCGCCGCCTGAAGAGCGAGGTGCTGCCGCAGCTGCCGGCCAAGCGTCAGGTCGTCGTCCCGGTCGCGCTGTCCAACCCGACCGAGTACCCGCTCGCCGAGGAGGACGTAATCGCCTGGCTGCGCTCCCAGCCGCTGGACCTCGGCGAGCTGAACGCGAAGATCGCCGCGACGCTGCGCGCCGAGCGGCTCGCCCAGCTCGGCACGCTCCAGCGCCTCGCCGCGCGCGGCAAGCTCGCGGCGGCTCTGTCGTGGATCGCCGACTTCCTCGCCTCGGGCGAGCCGCTCGTCGTCTTCGCCCGCCACGTCGAGGTGCAGGAGGCCCTGATCGCCCGCTTCCCCGACGCCGTGCACCTGCTCGGGCGCGACTCTGCGGCGGCGCGCGAGGCGACCGTGCAGGCATTCCAGGAGCCCGGCGGCCCGCAGCTGCTCGTCGGCGCGACCCGCGTGGCCGGCCAGGGGATCACGCTCACGCGCGCCTCGAACGTCGCGTTCCTCGAGCTGGAGTGGACGCCGGCGATGCACGACCAGGCCGAGGACCGCTGCCACCGCATCGGCCAGCACGACGCGGTCACCGCCTGGTACCTGCTCGCCGCCGACACGATCGACGAGACGATGGCCGAGCTGATCCAGCGCAAGCGCGGCATCATCGCCGCGGTGACCGACGGGCGCGAGGCCGACGGCGACGGGCTCGTCGCGGCGGTCGTGCGCGAGTTGCGCGAGGGACGCCCGCTGCGCCATCTGCGGCCGGTCGCGTAGCCGGCGACATGCCGGACCCGGACAGGCCTCCGGACGAACCCAGACCGGTGCTATCGTCGACGGTCGCATGGACCGTCGCCTGAGCCGTCGGCAGCAGTCCACCCCGGCGCGGACGCCGTCGCGTGACATGCCGCGCGCAGGACCGGACATCGCGCCCGCCGCGCGCGATGCGACCTTCGCGCCGTCCAGGGCGTCGCTGCCTCGGGATGATCGGCTCGCCGGACTCCTCCGGGCCGCGGTGGCGCGGCGAACGCTCGATCAACCCGCGTGCGCCTTGCCCACCGCCGCCATCGATGGCAAGGTGCCGCAGCCGATGATCCAGCGCACCGAGCAGTCCGCGGCCCTGCTCACCGAGCTCGCCATCCCCCAGATCAGGCCCGGGCCGGCGGTGGCCGTTCAGAAGGCGCTGGTCGACAAGCTCGACGTGGAGCACCGCGACGAGTTCACGGGCGGGATCCTGAATCTCGGCGGCATCCTCATCGACGAGATGCCCGAGACCGACCGCGAGCTCATCGATGAAGCCGAGCTCCTGGAGCTTCCGACGGGCGGCGGGTTCATCTCCGCCGGCAGCCCGCGAGGCGGGAAGATCAAGGCGCTCGGATTTGACCGGATGGTGGTCGAGAACACCCTCCAGACCATGATCGATGCCAGACAGATCGCGTACCTGCGGCTGGCCGGCCTGCCCGACGCGGAGTGGAAGATCCTCATCGAGCTGCACTACTACCGCGAGCGCGACATGACGGCGACGGGAATGCACAAGGACACGCTCGGGGAGACGCTCTTCGTCAACCTCAACTACCACATGGACAAGCAGGTCATCGGACCGGAGACCGTGATCAATCCGCCAACGTCCCCTGAGCGCATCGAGGGCATGACCGGCCGCCTGCCGGCGACGTTTCGCGAGGATCTCGCGGCAACGCGCGAGACGCTGGACGATCCGACGGAGTTCCAGGCCGGCCTCGTCGACGCCTACGGGTACGTCGCGTTCGTGGACGAGGCCGTCCATCATGCGACCCCGTTCTACGGCCACCGCTACGTCACCGGCGACGATCTCAGGCACTACCTTCAGGCCAAGTATCCGGCCCAGTTCAGGGAAGCCAGCACCGCGTATCAGAAGTACGCCAAGGAATGGATCCCGTGGACGTTCTCGAGCTATCTCAACAAGCGTGTCATCGGCCCCGCCGACGCCGGCAAGTGGCTGGCGTGGATGAAGATCGTCGGCGACGACAGCAAGCGCAACCTGCCCTTCACGCGCGTGGACCTCAGCGCGACCATGACCAGCGAGCAGTTCGACGATGTGCTCAGGGCCGTCGCCGCCTACGGACACTCGCCGCGCACGGGAGGGGCGCTCGGAGGGTTCCTCACCGCGTCGATCCCCCGCTCCGATCCACAGCCGATCACGCGGCGAGGCAGGCCACCGCTCAAGCGCCGGTTGAGCAACCCCGATTTTCGCAGGACACTTCCGCCCGCGCCCGAGGCCACAGAGAAGCGCTGCTTCTTTCGGACCTGGATCCGCGTCGTGCCGGCGGCGAAGGCTGAAAATCTGCACAATCGCATGCGCGAGGCCCGCGAGAAGGCGACGATGAAGTAACGCTCACACCATCCCGCGCTCGGGCGGGATGATCCACAGGTCGACGGCCGCCTTCTTGACGATTCCCGGATCGAGATCGGCGACGGTCGCCGCGCCGCGCCCCTCGATCGTCTTGGCCAGCTCGCCCCATGCGCGCGCGACCGTGCCGACCTTCGCCATCGGGCCCCAGCCCGACAGCGCGCCGAGCTCGCTGGACTGCGTGCGAGCGGCTTCGAGGGTGACCGCTCCGAACGCGACCATCTCGCCGCTGATGCTGACGGTCCGCTCGAGGATATGGCTGACATCAGGCACGGGCGCGTCGGCGTAGCGCTTGGCGACGACATCCCAGTTGACGACCTTCAGCCAGGCCTTGACGTAGTCCGCGCGGCGGTTGTGGTAGTCGAGGTAGTAGGCGTGCTCCCAGACGTCGACGCCGAGCAGCGGCGTAAGACCGTCGGAGATCGGGTTGTCCTGGTTGGTCGTCGTCACGATCAGCACGCGTGAGCCGTCGTGCACGAGCCAGGCCCAGCCGGAGCCAAACGTGCTCATGGCCGCGGCTTCGAAGGTCTCCTCGAGGCTCGCGAACGACCTGAACGTGTCGCGAATCGCGCCCGCCAGGTTCCCCTTCGGCTCGACGCCGCCGCCCTCGGACACCGGCGCCAGGCTGCGAAAGAAGATGTTGTGGTTGTAGTAGCCGCCGGCGTTGTTGCGCACCGTGTCGCGGATCTCCTCGGGCAGCTCGTCCAGACGCGTCAGCAGCTCCTTGGGCTTGACGTCCTCCCACTGCGTGCCGGCCAGGGCGGCGTTGGCCTTGTCGACGTACGCCTGGTGGTGCTTGTCGTGGTGCACGCGCATCGTCGCTTCGGAGATGTGCGGAGCCAGTGCGTCGTAGGCGTAGTTGAGATCGGGGACGTTGTAGGCCATCAGCTCTCCTCGGGAAGCGGGCTGACTCGCCCGGCGGACATCGACTGCGACGATATACCCCCGGTCGCGAGCCGCGCCAGACCCCGCCCCCGGCGGGCTGACAGCGACGCACGCCAGCGCCATACGGACTGAGTCGATCAGACGTCGAGTGCCTCACAGCGCACCGCTACCGTGAATCTCGTGCCGACCTTCGGTGATGTCGTCGAACGCTCGCTGGCCCTGCTGGCTCGCCGCGGTCGGGTCTCGCACACCGCGCTGCGTCTGGAGTTCGCACTCGATGACGCGACCTTTGCCGCACTGCGCGAGGAGCTCGTGACCGTGCTCGGCGCCGCGGACGACGACGGTCAGGTGTTCGCCGCGCGCGATGGCGCCCCGTCCGCCACCCCGTCACCGCCCCTGCCCACAGTCGACGATCTCGAGCCGGCGCCCGCCGGCAGCGACATCACGGTCCTGCTCTGCGATCTCGCCGATACGCCCGCGCTCGACACGCTCGACGCCGCCGCTCGCGCCGTCTTCAGCGCGCGCTTCCAGGCGATCTGCCGCGAAGTCGCCGGGCGCGTGCGCGGCCACGTCGTG
>JBBSQG010000049.1:0-11955 GCA_038258125.1 Solirubrobacterales bacterium | reverse complement strand
TCGCCCCGCGCAGGTTCGCGCCGTTGCCGAACGTCGCCTCGATCAGGTTCGCGTCGTCGCCGAACGTCGCCCCGTTCAGGTCCGCGTCGTCGCCGAACTTCGCCTTGACCAGGTTCGCGCCGTTGCCAAACGTTGCCCCGCTCAGGTCCGCGTCGTCGCCGAACGTCGCCCCGCGCAGGTGCGCGTCGTTGCCGAACGTCACCCCGATCAGGTCCGCACCGTTGCCAAACGTCGCCCCGCTCAGGTTCGCGTCGTTGCCGAACGTCACCCCGCTCAGGTGCGCGCCGTCGCCAAACGTCGCCCCGCGCAGGTGCGCGCCGTCGCCGAACATCGCCTGTGTGAGTCGCGCCGAGCTGAGATCTAGCTCGCGCTGATCCTCGTCGAGACTCAGCACCTCCCTGATCTGCATCCAACGTGCGCTGTCGAGTTCGACGCCGCGGAGGTCCAGGACCCGCGGCCCGCCACGCAGGTGATCCAGAGCGCCGAGCAGCGCGGCATCCGCGAGATGGGCGAGACACCGCTGATCGCGGCTCGCCGCGGCACCGCATACGTCGCACGTGCGCTCGGGCTTGGTTCCAGGCAGCCACGTGCGTGCGGTGTCAGTCACGACAAGTGCTTCTACCAGGGCGCCCGGCGCAACCCACGCATCGGCCCTACCACGCACGACACACGTACCCGCGCCCAAGCGCTTCTACTAACGCGATCCGCCGATTCCCTCCCGGTTAGTCATTCGCCCCCGGGTCAGGGCGCTGCGTCGTTGCCGGTGGCGGCCCGGACAGCTATCGCGGGTGCGGGCCGCCGCCGATGACCGGCCGCTCGCGGGCCGGGCCGCGGCGTGGTGCGAGCATCAGCCGGCCGGCGGCCGTGATCTTCCACGCCCGCGTCGAGTCGGCGGCCACGAGCACGAGGCCGTGGCGCTCAAGCAGCACGAGCGCCTGCGTCACGAGGTCCGCGCGCCCTGACCACGGCGCCGGGCACACCCCCGCAATCTGACCGGCGCTAACTGCCTGGCCGTCGTGCGCGTGCTGGGCATCGCGCAGAGCGCCGAGAACGATGCGTTGCTTGGCAGTCACGATCCGCCGCAACCTAGCCGCGAGCGTGCACGCTAGCAACCGCGAGCGTGCGGTTGCGCGGTGGGCGCTCTCAAGCAACGCGCGCCGCTGGCTCAAGGATTTGCGGCCGTTGTCCGGTTTAGAGAGGCAGCTTCGACTAGGGGGTAGATGCCTGACTGCGACTTCTTCACCGACGTCCCCGAGGCCCGGCAGCCAGTCGCGAGCTCAGCCGGCCGCAGCGCCGCGCAGGACGCCCGTCGGGCTCCTCGCAGCGCCGCTCGAGCGTCACGCCCAAAGCGCGATCATCAGCCCGCGAGGAGCGCTGCGCCACGACGTGCACGCCGGCCAGCTGGACGGCGAGGTCGCCGGATCCCACGGGCGCGCCTTGTGCGCGCCGGCGGGGTGATCGCGGCCGCGGCGATCATCGTCGCGGTCGCTGTAACGGTGATCTTCGGCTCATCGGGCGATCAGCACCCCACGCTGAAGCGTCCGCCGGTCACAGCGCCACCCGCGTTGAGCACCGCACCGCCCACTGCTGAGATGACCGCGCGCGTTCGACGCGCGGCGCCTGGGCCGCCGCGAGCTGCCGGCCGGCGCCGCACGACGGCCAGGCGCCGCCCACACGCCTTGCGCTCGGTGCCGAGCGTTCGCAGCGCGGCGCCCCGCGCCACGCATTCGCGCAGCGCACCCGCCGCGCCGCCGGCGCTGTCGCCAGTCGCGCCCACCCGGCCGCCGACAGCGCCGGTGCATGTCGCTGCGCCGGCGCGGCGCACTGGCTCGGCCTTCACGCCCGGCGATCTGCCACCTGCTTCTCAGACCCTCGTGCCCTGACGAACCCAAGGAGCCGCACTGTGCCTCAGCACCTCACCAGCCACGTCAAGGCGCTCGGCGTCGCGATCGCGATCGCCATGTCACACGCCTCATTCGCAGCACTCAAGACAGCAGCCGTAGACCCCAGCGGCACGTCGGGGTTCGCGAACGCCGTCAGCTTTCTGAACAACATCTCGACGTACCTGATCTACCTCGCGGTCCCGGCCGGCACGATCGGCCTGATCGTCGGCGGCATCATGCTCGTCAGCGGCAGCCCCGACGGACCGAAGTGGCTCGCCCGCACCGGCATCGGCGTCGGCGTCGTCCTGCTCTCCAAAGGCCTAATGGCGTGACCACGCTCGGCCATCCCAGCGTCCCGACGCGCCGATGTCGACGACGCGCGGCGTCTGAGCATCCCAGGCGCCTGCAGCTGGCGCTGGTTGCGGCCCCGACACGTAAGGCCGTTGGCTGGGCGCTCGCGATCGTGCTGGTCGGATCGCTCGTCGCGCCGGACTCAGCCCAAGCGTTCCTCGGGATCGATCCCGCCGGCTGGGCCGTCGATGGCTTCAAAGCGATCATCAAGTGGATCTTCGGCGACGTCTCGACGCTCGCCAACCACATCGTGCAGTTCCTGCTCGGCGTCCCGCTGTTGGCGGACCCAGGCCAGTTTCCCAAGCTCAACGCCTACCGCGACTACGTCGTGTACGGCGCCTGGGGCGTCCTGAGTCTCAGCTTCGTGATCTCCTCGCTGCGCTACTGGCTGAGCAGCTACAGCGGCTCCGGGGCGCACGAGGCGCTGATCGGCTTCGCACGGACCGCCGGCGCGATCGTGCTGCTGATGCTCTTTCGGACGATGTTCGATCAGCTGATCCGGTTCGTCAACGAGTTCACGTCGGCGCTGATCTCAAACTCGGTCGTCGGCGACGCGCTCGGGCACAGCATCACCGCGACGCTGACCGGCGCGCTTGCCACCGGCGGCGGCATCGGCATGATCGTCGGGATCGCGTCGCTGATCATGGCGATCGTCCTGGTCGTCATCAAGGTCATCGTCACCGCACTACTCGCCGTGCTGTTCGTCCTGTTCGCGCTCGCCGTGTCGTTGTGGCCGATCGAGGAGCTCAGCTGGGCGCTACGCAACGCCGTCCAGGCGATCCTCGCGCTGCTGATGTTCCCGATCATCTGGGCGGTCTGCTTCGGCACGTTCGCCGTCCTCAGCGTCGACACCCTCTTCGGCGAGGGCGGCTCGCTCGTCAACAGCCTGCTCGGCCCGCTGTACACGCTCGCCGCGCTGATCGTCGCGTTTCGCCTGCCGTTCGTCGTCCTGCGCCAAGCCATGAACGCCGGCCTCGCGCCGAGCATCAGCAAGGGCCTGCAGACCGCGCACTACGCCCGAGCGCTGATGAAATGAGCAGCCAGTCCCAGCCACGCTCCCCGGACGTCGAGCGTCGCCGTCAGGACACCTACAAGCACCTCGAGGACCCGCTGCGCCCCGGCGGCCTCACGTTCGGCCAATGGGCGATCCTCACCATCTCGGCGCTCGCCGCCGTCGTCTTCGGGTTGTACGTATCGCCGTTGCCGCCAGGGCCGACGATCAGCATGTCGCTGTTCTTCGCCGGCCTACCAGCGGCGCTGTCCTATGCCGCCGGCGGGCTTGACCTCTCGATCGCCGACAGCTCCCGCGCTGTCTGGCGCTGGGCTCGCGCCGTCAAGCACTACCTGCCCGGGCCCGGCACGCCCCTTGCCGGCTACGTCGTGACGCAGCCCCGCGACGAACGCGCACGCGCACGCGCCGACGAGGACCCGTCGACCGCACGCACCCGACTAAAGGACGCATGGGACCAATGAGCCGCACAGCGCCCGAGGACCCTGAGCTCGCGCAAAGCGGTGATCTGCTGGACATCGTCGCGCTGGACCGCGGCGGCCTGATCGTCACGACCGAAGGCGCGCTCGTACGGATCGTCGAGGTCACACCGCGAAACCCGCGCGTGATGGGCGCCGAGCAGCAGCAGCGCGTCGCCGAAGGCTTCGCAGCGATGGCCGGGCGCCTGCGCGTCGGTCAGAGCCTGCAGTTCTACATCGACGCCACGCCGATCCTGCTCGACGACGTCATCGCAACCCAACGCGACGAGATCGCACGAGCGCTGCGCCACCACAGACCCGAGGACGCCGCGGCGCTCGGCCAGCTCGCCGCCGCGCACGAGCAGTCGCTGCGCGAACACGCCTCCCAGCAGGCCGCTGTGCGCTTCCGCGCTTACGCCGTCGTCCCCTACGTCCCCGTCGCGGCGGCGCGACGCGTCGACTGGCGCGCGCTGCGCCCGCAGCGTCGCCGCGTGCTGGCGCACGCTGCGCTGACACGCGCGCTGGAGGACCACGAACGCGTCGTACGCGAATCGCTCGTGCACACCGACACCATCATCAGCGACCTCGAGGCGCTTGACCTCGCCACGCAGCAGCTCGCCGGCCCCGAAGTCGCCGAGCTGCTGTACCGCCGCTTCAACCCGTCCTCGGTTGCCGCGGGGCACTTCCCGCGCCTGGTCATCGTCGGCGAGCTCGATGCGGTCGCGGACGCTCGCGCGGCCGTCGCTGCAGCCGAACAGCTGCGAGAGCAGATCGCGGCCTCACCGATCGACTTTGACGACAGCCGCTTCATCGGCGTCGAGCAGGACCTCGAGCGCGTGCACTACGTCTCCTCGATCCCCGACTTCACCGAGTTCGGATGGCTGCTCGGCGCGATGGAGATCGACCGGCCGTTCGCGCTCTCCGTTCACGTGCACGCCCTCGATCGCCGCCAGGAGCGCCGCAAAGCCCGCGGCCGACGCAAACGCATGCACGCCTTCATCGCGCGCGCCGAGCAGGACGGCCGGATCCCCGACGACGACATGATCGCTCAGCGCGACGAAACCAGGGACCTCCTCGACGAGCTGCGCGGCCACGAACGCGCGTCGATTCACGCCGTCTCGATCTACCAGACCGTCCGCGAACGCGGGCCGCTCGCCGACCCCGTCCGCCTCGTCGAGGCGTCCGAGCGCGCCGTCGCCGCGATCCGCGACGCCACCGACGCCGACGCGAAGTTCGGCGGCTGGATGCAACGCGACCTCTGGCTGTCCACGCTGCCCTTGGGTCGCGACGTCGCCAAGCGCACCAAGAAGTACGTGTCAAAGAGCGTCGGCGACACGATCCCGCTCGTCGGGCCCAGCTGCGGCAGCCCGACCGGGATCCCGTTCTTTCTCGCCGAGGGCGTCAGGACGCTCGAGCACCTCAACCCGTGGGACCGCTCGTTCCTCAATGGGCTGATGGTCATCAACGGCGTGCAGGGATCAGGCAAGACGATGGCCGGGATCATCACCGCCGCGCGGCTGCTGGCCTACGGCGTCAACGTCACGATCCTCGACCGCTCCGGACACTGGGAGCTGCTCACCCAGCTCGTGCCCGGCGCCGCGCACCTGTCCATCGGCGGCGGGTCAAGTGACGCCACGATCAACCCGTGGGACGTCGCGGACCCCCAGCGCGTCAAGCCCGAGAAGATCGCGTTTTTGCGCGACCTGCACGAACTGCTGATCGGCGAGCACCACGCCAGCTCTGACCGCTACGAGATCAGCGAACGCGAGCGCAGCCTGCTCAGCGAAGCGATCCGCGCCGTCTACACCACCCGCGCACGCTCCCGCGACCCGCGGATGGCGCTTGAGCGTGACCTGCTCGCCGAGCTGCAGGCCGAACACAAGCAAGAACGCGACGGAGCCGGCGGCCGCGAAACCGATCGCTCCGCCACCCTCTCAAGCCTCGCCGATCGCCTCACCCGCTACGTCGGCGACGGCGAGGACGCCTACCTCGCCGACCGCCCGACGACCGTTCCCGCCAACGCGCCGCTGATCGTCTATGACAGCCGGCCAGCGCGCAACCAGCTCGTGCCCGCGATGTTCATCGCGCTCGAGCGGACCGTCGCCGACGTCGAAACGCGCCGCGCGCAACGGTTGAGCCGCGGCGGGCCCGAACTGCTGCTACCCGGCGACGCGCTGCTCAGCGACGAGACGTGGAAGCTGATGGAGCGCCGCGCGACCGGTGAGTACTTCACCGACCTCGCACGCCGCTCACGCCATCACGGGCTGTTCATGCTCGCCATCACGCAGCACCTCGCCGACCTCGACAACGAGTTCGGCCGGCCACTACTGCGCTCGGCGACGATGAAGCTCTTCTTTCAGCAGAGCGTCGACGAGCTGCGCTACCTGCAAGACACGCTCGGCCTGTCTGACAACGAGGTACGTCTCATCAGCCGCCTTAAGACGGCCAAGGGCGCCTACAGCCGCGCGTACTGGATCAACGGTCCGCGCGGCAGGGGAGAGGTCTCGCTGCGCGTCGGCGGCGTGGAGTACTGGATGGCGACCAGCGAGCCCGGACGAGACGTCCCGCTACGCACCGCCGCGCTCGCCCGCCACCCCAACGATCCGTGGGCCGCGCTGCACGAGCTCGCCGCCACCGAAGGCATCCGATGACCGCGCCTCCTCGAGCAGCAGCGCTGATCGCGGCCGCGCTCCTGGCGACCGTGGGTTTCGCCGGCTGCGGAGACGCCTATGAGCACGGCGCCGGCGTCTACACCACGGCGCGCACCACCAGCCAAGCCACCGCCCCACAGCCCGCGCCGGCGGCGCCGACGCAGAGCACCGACAGCAGCGGCACGGAATCCAGCGAGACAGCACCGCTCACCAGCCAGCAGCGACGTGCCGCTCGTAACGGTTCACGCGCAGCACGCAGGTTCCTGGACGGCTACCTGCCCTACAGCTACGGCAAGGCCCGGGCGGACGCCATCGTCGCCGTCGCGCCGGCACTGCGCAGCGAGCTCGCGCGACGACCACCACGCGTACCCGCAGCACTCGCACGCCGCGCGCGGCCGCGGCTTACACGGCTGCAGCTGTCAAGCGCCTCGGCCGACGCCGTCTACCTGCTCGCCCACATCGACGACGCCAGCAGCCGCTACGTCGCCCTCATCAACGTCCAGCGTGTCGGCTCGCGCTGGCTCGTCACACGGGTGCAGTGATGGCGGGGCCCGCTGCAGCACTCGGCGCCGGGCGCCTCGCTGGCCTCGCCGTCTCCAACCGCAAGACCCTGCTGTGGCTGCTGCTGCTCGCCCTCGGCGTGCCGCTGGCGTTCGTGTCGCTGCTCGCCGCGATGCTCGGCGGGCTCTCCGCCACGCTCACCGCCCCCGGCGCCGGCATCACCTACGAGCCGTCCGCGTTCGCGCTCTCAGACATCCCGTCCGCCTACCTCGCGACCTACCAGCAAGCCGCCAGCACCTACGGCGTCGGCTGGGAGTACCTCGCCGCGATCGGCCAGATCGAGAGCGACCACGGCCGCGGTCCCGGCGTCGGCATACGGTCGGGCGAGAACTCCGCCGGCGCCGGCGGCCCGATGCAGTTCATCGCCAGCACCTGGCGCCAATACGGCGTCGACGCCAACAGCGATGGCCGTACAGACCGCTACGACCCCGAGGACGCGATCCCCGCCGCCGCAAGCTACCTGCGCGCCAGCGGCGCACCAGCGGACTGGGATCGCGCGATCTTTGCCTACAACCACGCCGCCTGGTACGTGCAGAAGGTCAAGGACCTCGCCGAGCGCTACCGCGGCGCGCCGATCGGAGCCGACGCGCTGCCCGCCGGCTCCGGCTCCTCGCAAGCCCTGCCGCTCGGCAAGAGCTGGCTGCAGCAGGTCCCCGGCTCAGGCGTGACCTGTGACCGACGGATCGTCGCCGACGTCCAACTGCTGCTCGAGCGCTACAAGATGACCGCGACCGCGTGCTACTCCGTCGGCGGCCCGCACAAGGCGCTCGGCGAGCACCCGCTCGGCCTCGCGGTCGACCTCGTCCCCGGACCGGGCGGCAGCTGGGACCTGCTCGCAAAGGCCGCGCACGACTTCGGCTGGCGCGACAGCTGCGGTGTAAGCGGCTGCGCCGGAGCGCTGCCATCACCGTTTCGCTTCATCGGCTGGAACGGCTACCCCGGACATGGCGACCCAGCCCACGTCGGCGCCCGGGCGCACCTGCACTTCTCCTGGCAGCACACGCCCGCACTGCCTGGCTCGCCCGCCGCTCGCGTGCAGACGCTGCTGGCAGCCGCGGCGCCCGACACACCGAGCTCACCGCGACCACTCACGCGGCCATGACGACCGCACCGTCCGAGCCGGCCGTCGACGACGAGCGCGCTGAAGCTCTCAGCGCCGACGATCAGACAGCGTGCTTCACCGACGAGCAGGATCGCGGCCGGCGTGCGCCCGGACGCCGTGCACCCGCCGGCGATGCATGCGGCCTGGCATTCGACGCGCCGGGCGGCCCGATCGTCGCCGTCTGCGGCCTGCATGGTGGCGCGGGAACGAGCACGCTCGCGCATCTACTCGCCGCGACCGCCGCGGTCGAGAGCAGCGCCGCGGTGCTGCTGTGCGAGAGCGACGACGTCGCCGGCGACATCGCCCGCCTAACCGGCACCGCATCGCCGTTGTCACTCGGTGCGCTCGCCGCTGCCTACGCCGCCGGTGCGCCGCCCACCGGCGGCACGCTCGCTCGAGCCGACCAACTGCGCGTCATCGCCGCCGCACCCGCCTCACCGGCCACCACGCCCGACGGCGCGATCGCCGAGCTCATCCGTGCCGCAAGCGCCCGGCACGGGCTCACTGTCCTCGATGTCGGGACGCTGCGAGCCCGCGGCGCGCGCGAGCTGCTGCGTCTCGCCACGCACGTCATCTGGATCACACTCGCGCAGCCAGGCGCCGGCTCTGCTGCTCGCGCGCTGCTCGCCAGCGACCTCGTGCCCGCGCTCACGGCACGACAGATCCTCGTCGTGCGCACCGCCCACAGCGGCCGTAGAAGCACGGTCCGCGAGGAGGCACGCGAGCTGCGTGAGGTCGCCGAACAGCACTGCGACCGCGTCATCACCATCACCCACGACCCCGCCGCCCCGGTCGACGCGACCGAGCGCCGCACCCAGGCGCTGCTGAGCGCTCTCGCCGGCGCCCTGCAGCCCTCACGGACGCAGCGATGAGCAGCTCTACCGCTGCCTCGCAGCGCACGCCAGCCCAACAGCAGGAGTTCGCGCTGCTGATCCTCCTCGGCGGCGCCCTCGCGATCGCGGCGATCGTCGCGGTCGTCCCGTGGGTCCTGGCGATCGTCGCCGCCTGGCTTCACAGCGGCCAGCTACCAGCGCTGACGCTCACAGACACCTTTCACGCCGCCACCTCCGCAAAGCTGTGGTCTGCTGATCCCGCAGGCGCCTACCCCGCCGACGTCGCACGGCTGCTGCCCGGCGCCTGGGGGTTCTGGACCGCGGCCGCGCTGCTGACCGTGCTCCTCGCCGCCACGGTCCTCGCGGCCGCGCGCGAGCTCGACGCGCGGATGGGCCGCTCGATCGCCGATCGGCGCTGGTGGCAGCTGTTTCGCGGCCGCCGCCCGCAGGCGTTCGGGCGCTACCGCTCCGTCAAAGCGCTCGTCGTCACGAAGCCAAGCGCCGAGCGCGTGATCGTCGGCACGATCGCCAAGCCCGCCGCGCTGATCGCCGTCCAAGACGCCGTCCAGATCTGCACGATCGCCGCACCGCGCACCGGCAAGTCCTCAGCGATCGTCGCACCCAGCGTGCTCGAGCACGACGGGCCCGTCGTCACGACATCGGTCCGCACCGACATCGTCCACGCCACACTCGCGCACCGCCGACGCATCGGCGAAGTGATGCTATGGGACCCGTTCGGCCCACAGACCTGCAGCTGGGACCTGCTGGCCGGCTGCGAGGACTGGGGGCACGCACTGCTCGTCGCGGGCTGGCTCGTCGCAGCCGTCGAGCTCGGCACGAACTCAAGCAACCAGTACTTCGACATGGCCGCACAAGAGCTCGCCGCGCCCTTGTTGCACGCCGCGGCGCTGACCCCGGACAAGACGATGGTCGACGTCTATCAATGGGTGCGCGACAACGAGCTCGGCGAAGCCAGAAAGATCCTCACAAGCGTCTCAAACGACGACGCGCTCTCACGCCTCGCGTCGATCTACCGCCTCAACGACCGCCAGCGCGACGGCATCACCGGCACCATGCAAATGCAGCTGCGCGCCTACGGCCATCCCGCCGCCGCACGCACCGCGACACGCGGCGCCGGCGGCATCACAGCCGAACGCCTCCTAAACGGCGAGCCGAACACCGTCTACCTCGTCGCCGGCCGCGAGCACCAGAAGATGCTCGCGCCGCTCGTCATCACCCTCCTCAGCTCGCTGCTGTACGCCGCATCCGAGCGCGAGAACCGCACCGGTGAGCCCGTCACGCCGCAGGCCTTGTTCGCGATCGACGAAACCGCGCAGATCGCGCCGATCAAAGACCTACCGCAGATCCTGTCGATGTCGCTGGGCTCCGGAGTGCGGTTTCTCACCGTCTGGCACTCGATCGCGCAGATGCGCGAACGCTACGGCCCCGACGGCGCCGCGACCATCCTCGCCCTCTCACAAGCCAAGGTGTTCCTCGGCTCGATCACCGACGACGCCACCCGCCAAGAGCTCGTGCGTCTGCTCGGCCAAGAACCCCAAGAGCACGAGGGCAACACGCAGTGGCGAGACACCCTCACCGCCCAAGTGCTGCAACGCCTGCACGGCGGTCAAGGCCTGCTCGTGCACGGCGAGCTACCGCCGCTGTTCTTCTCACAACGCCGCTACTACTCCGACCCGGCGCTCCTGCGCCTGCAGCAGCCATGAGCCAGCCGAGCTGCCGGCATACCGCGCATCCCCGCACGCCGCCGCGAGCCGGCGACGGACGATCGGGCGCTTGCGGACGCGCTGTAAGCGCTCCTAACGCCCTGCGCGCGGGTCCCGCGACCGATCCAGTGGACGTCTCAGCCCCGTGTGAGACGGCCCGCCCTGGTTGGGGCGGGCCGCCTCCCGGTCAGCTAGAACGCGATGTCGTCGCCGGCGCCGCGCAGCGACCGCGGGTCACCCGCCGGCGGCAGCCTCGTGCTGGTCGCGCGGCGCATCGCGACGACGCTGTCTGCGGTGATCTCAAGCGGCCTGGCGCCTCTCGCCATCGTCGGTCACCCTCGCGACCAACGCAGCCCGCCGGCGACAGCGACCTTGTCACCCTCGTCGACGTCGCCGAGCTCCACCCGCCGGCCACCCCAGCCGTGAGTCCAAGACGAGGCCACGGTCACCCCACTCGCCGGCGGCGCCTTGAGTGCGCTCGCCGCGCGCGCCCCGCGGCTGCACGAGGCGGTCCGCTGGGCAGGTTGCGCAGCTCGGCGCCGCAGGCTCGGCGGCCGGTGATCGTCACCGGTCGATGGCGAGCACTTCAGCGCCTGTCGGGCACCCGGACGTCGAGCGCGTCCACCCGCGAGGACCTGTCCCGCCAAGTCATGGCAGCCGCTACGGCCAGGTCAACCAAATCCCGATCGCGCCACGGAGGGCGCGCAAAGCATGGTCCGGTGGATTTGGCCGGGCCCAACAGCCCTTTGACAAGCCCTACACGACCGCCAGGACGCGAAACAAGCCCACACGGGCGGACACCATCAACCCCCAGGAGGACCGACAGACCATGAGTGGCTTCGACATCAACCAGCTGACGATCACCGGCCGCCTCACCCGCAGCCCCGAGCTGCGCAACCTGCCCAGCGGCACGTCCGTCTGCAGCTTGCGGATCGCGCACAACGAGCGCTACAAGGACGCCGCCGGCGAGTGGAGTGACCGTGGCCACTTTTTCAACGTCACGGTCTGGGGCGGCCTGGGCGAGTGGATCGCCGCGAACGTCAACGAGGGTGACAAGGTCGCTGTCGCCGGCCGGCTGCGCTGGCACGAGTGGGAGACCGACGGCGGCGACAAGCGCCAGGCCGTCGAGATCACCGCAGACAGCGTCCTCCCGATCCCCCGCGCGACCAGCACCAAGGGGCCGCGCGACGAGGACTACGCCGCGGTCGCCGCGGCCGCCGACGACGACATCCCGTTCTAGCCGGCCGGGAGGCGGCCCGCCCCAGCCAGGGGCGGCCGCCTCACCGGGCGTTCCTCGTCCACCGAACCTACTCGCCGCAACACCCGAAGTTGTGCGCCGGCGACAAAGAACCGTGCTCGAGGACGACGTCGACGAGCTCGGAG
>JBBSQG010000048.1:0-12036 GCA_038258125.1 Solirubrobacterales bacterium | reverse complement strand
TACGCAGGTAGGCGAGCAGGTCCTCGCTCGTCCCGTCGGCCAGCGCGCAGCGAGCGAGGCCCACGAGCCCGCGGCCGAGCGGGGTGTGGCCGAACGCCACGTGCCGCTCCAGCGCAACGGGCAGCTCGAACGCGCCGAACACCTCGCTCAGCAATGCGGCGTGGTCGGCGGGCTTGCGCAGGACGACGGCGATCTCCTCGGGCGCGACGCCCTCGCGCCGGATCAGCCGGGCGATCTGCGCCGCGACGAGCTCGAGCTCGGCGCGCTCGCCGCCGCCTTCCAGCAGCGTGATCGCCTCGCCTGGGTCGACGGGATCGGGGTCGAACAGCTGTGCCTCGTCGGGCTCGAACAGCCCGCGCTCGAGATGGTGCAGCGCCGCGCGCGACTGCGACGCGTAATGCTCGGCGCGGGGCTTGAGCACGCGCTGGCGCACGCCCTCGCGATGCAGCTCGGCGAACGTCGTCGCCCGCCCCGCGAACGCCATCCGGCCCGCCTCGTAGGAGAGCGACAGCAGCACGTCGGCGCCCGTCGCGGCGAGCGTCTCGACCGCGTCGTGCTGCAGGGGCGCCAGATCGTCGAAGCCATAGAAGTAGACCGGCGTGTCGCCCCAGGCCGCGGGGTTCGTGCGCAACGCGTCGAGCGCCGCGGCCTCGTAGAGCGGCGCGTCGAACCGGCCGAGGCGCTCCAGGCGGCGGCGGTAGCCGGAATAGAGCGCGCTGACCTCGTCGGCGTACCCGCGCCGGCCCGCGTCCTCGCTCGCCCACGCGCGCAGCGCCTGGGTCAGCCGCTGCGGGGTGACGCGCAGCGCCTCGAGCTCGTCGACGAGGCGCAGCAGCTCGCGCACGAAGCCGCGCGTGCGCGCGGACCCGGCGAGCGCGTCCAGCTGCGTCTGCGCCACGACCGCGGCGGCGATCCGCTCGCGGGCCAGGCCGCTGAGCGGGCGCCCGCGCACGCCGCCGCGGCGCGCGCACTCCTCGATCAGCCAGGCGAAGCGCACGACGTGCGCCCCGAAGACGACGCCTGACGATGCGAGCTCTGCGCGATAGCGCTCGACGTCGGCGAACGTCGGCACGACGAGGATCGGCTCGGCCCCGCGGCGCAGCGCGGCGCGGTAGCCGTCAAGCACGACCTTCGCCTTCTCGGCGTTCGCGGGACCGGTGACGAGCTCAAGCGGCATCGCACCATGGTGGCGCCTGGGGACGACGTCTTCGCGTCGTCGACGTCGCCGTGCAGCAAACCGCCGCGCTCCTTCCACAACGGCAGCCGCAGTCGGCCTTGTCGACTCAACCACCTGGGGGGTGCACAACTCGACTCGGCCTCTCCAGATCGCCGGCCCGAGCACCGCCGTATGATCGACCACGGTGGAGGAGCTCGATGAGGTGTTCGCACAGTTGCGCCCGCTGCTCACCCGGCACGCGGAGGCGCTCGTCGTCATCTGCGACGAGCCCGGCGACCTGCAGATGGAGACCAAGCGCAGCGGGCCGAGCGGCACGCGAATGACGTTCGGCGCGCTGAAGACGCGCGGCGAGACGGTCAGTCTGCTGTTCATGCCCGTCTACAGCCATGCCGACCTGCTCGACGGCCTCAGCGACGCGCTGCGCGAGCGGATGGTCGGCCGCAGCGCCTTCACCTTCACGCCGGGGACGATCACCCCCGAACTGCTCGACGAGCTCCGCAAGCTCGTCGACGCGGGGCTGGATCGCTACCGCGCTGACAAGCTCGCCTGAGGAAGCGGCCGCTGGGGCTAGGGGACCGGCCGCTGCCCGCTCGGCGACGCCGGGATCGGGAACGTCGCGAACGCCACGGGCGCCAGCGTGTCAAGGCGGCTGGAGGCCAGCCCCGCGTAGGACAGCGTGTACAGCCTGCCGCCGACGACGAGCGAGCGGCCGATCGGCGGCGCCAGGACGCCGTCGGTCTGCACCGGATGCGTGACCCGGCCCGCCTCGGTGACGCTCGCCGACCCGATCTCAAAGCCGATCGCGCCCTCGAAGGACTGCGGGGCGCCGCCGTAGATCGACAGGGGCACGACGGCGAGGTTCGCCGGCTTCCAGAACAGGAAGGCGTGCGGGTCGAACTCGGCGGCGGAGTGCGCGCCGGCCAGCGAGACGCCGGCCTTGCGTGCCGGGCGGCGCGGATCGGAGACGTCGAACAGCGACAGCTGCGTGCCCTTGGTGCGCCCCGCCGCGGTCGCGTCCTGGCCGACACCGAGCAGCAGGTCGTCGGAGATCGGGTGCAGGTAGGCCGAGTAGCCGAGGATCTTCAGCTCGCCGACGACGCGCGGCTTGGTCTTCCTGGACAGGTCGAGCGTGTAGAGCGGATCGACCTGGCGGAACGTGACGACGTAGCCCTTGTCGCCGACGAAGCGCACGGCGTAGATCCGCTCGCCGCGGCCGAGACCGTCGGCGCGCCCGAGCAGGTCGAGGCTGCGGCCGTGCTCGGCGAGCACGCTGACGTAGGACTCGCTGTCCTTGGCGACGGTCCCGCCGAACCACACCGGGTCCTCCGTCGAGGCGACGCGCAGCGCGCCGTCGAACTCCGACATCGAGTACTGGTTGAGCACGAACCCGAGGACGCTGCCCGAGGCGGCAAAGCTCGTCTGGTCGGGCTTGGAGATGTCGAACTTGTGGATGTCGGTGCGGCTGCGCGCGGGCACGACGCGGCCGGTCTCCAGCGACGAGACGTAACGCTGAGAGGCGACGTAGAGCCCCGTCGTCGACGCGTAGACCGTCTGTGCGCCCGCCATGATCGCGTCGCGATCGACGTTGAACAGGCCCTTGTCGAGGTCGATCGTCAGGACCGTCAACAGGTCCAGGCCGGAGAACTTGCGCGGATGGCGCACGTCATCGCACGCCACCACCGAGCGGCGGAACGTCTTGCCCGAGAGGTTGCTCTTCAGGACCGTGCGCGGGACGAACCGGCGCAGTGATGCGCGCGCGGTGGCGGCGGGCCGGATGTAGTCCGGCGATGCGGTGACGACGACCCGTGCCGTCCCGCCGGTCAGGCGCGCGTCGATCAGCGCACCCTCCAGCGTCATCGTGCGGCGCACCTTTATGGCGGCCGGCTCCGACACGTCGACCTCACTGATGACGACCCGTGCGGCGGACAGGATCACGTCGCTGGCGAACGCTGCGCCACCGTAGGCGTTGCTCATGACGAGCAGCCGGTCGCCGCGGATCAGCAGCTGGTGGCCGTAGCCGTCGGCGAGGTCGAGCGTGCCGACGACCGTCGGGCTCGCACCGCGGACGTCGACCGCGAACAGCTTGCCTTGGGCGATCGCGAACACCGTGCGCCCGTCGGTCTTGACGATGTCGGGCTCGTCGACGCCGGCCTCCTGGACGTTGGTCTGCGAGAAGTCCGGCGCGATCGCCGGCGGGCTGGACCTGCCGGGCACGCCGATCGGCGCCGACGGGACCGCCACCCCCGAATCGACGGAGACATCATCGGCGAACCGTGGCGCGGCGAGCGTGAGCGGCTCGAGGACGCCCGCGCGCGTTGGCACGCCCGTCCCCCCGCCGGTGCGACGCGCGTTGCGGCGCGCGTAGCGCAGCAGCGCGGCACACGAGCGGAAGGCCGGCAGAGCCACCGGCTTGACCGCCCGCTTGACCGCCGCAGCTTGGGAGTGCAGCGTCGTGGCGGGCGCTGCGCCGGGCAGCGCGAGCACGCCGACGCTCGCCAGCAGCGCGCTGAGTCCCAGCCGGCGAATCCGTGCGGCTTGCGAAGCGGACGCAGTCATGCGTTGCCCTCCTGATTGGACGCTCATGCCGACACTACGCCGCGCGCGACGTCACGTCACGTCATGTCACCGGCAACGTGCTTGGCCTCAGGCCGCCGGCAGAGCCCCTGCACGCGTCGCCTCGCGCGCGATCCGGCGCACGTCGCCGAAGGAATCGCGCGAACCGAGCACGATGACCCCGATCCGCCGCGAGCCGCGCTGGATGATCGCGATGAGGCAGAACCGGGCCGGGTTCGTGAAGCCGGTCTTCAGCCCGATCGCGCCCGGATAGCGGTCGCGCAGGAGGTGATTGGTCGTGTAGAGCGTGAGCTTCTTGCCCGAGCCCGGCCAGACGCGGGCGTAGCGCTTGCGCGCGATCCGGGTGATCCGCGGCTCGTTCATCGCCCGCATCGCGAGGACCGCCAGGTCCGCCGGGCAGGAGCGGTTGCGGCGGTCCAGGCCATCGGGATCGGCGTAGTGCGTGCAGGTCAGCCCGAGCAGCTTCGCACGCTTGTTCATGAGCGCCACCCAGGCGCGCTCGGACCCCGCACCAGCGACCGCGAGCGCGACCGCGGCGTTGTTGGACGACGAGATCAGCAGCCCCTTGAGCAGCACCTCGGCGCGCACGCGCCGGCCCGGCTTGAGGCCGGCCATCCGCGACCCGCCGACCTGATCGGCCGCGCGCGGGATCCGCACGGTGGCGCGCGGGCTGAAGCGCTCGACGGCGAGCAGCGCGGTCATGAGCTTCGTCAGGCTGGCGATCGGCCGCACCGTCGTGGCGTTGTGGCGCCACAGCACGCTGCCGTCGGCGAGATCAAACGCCAGTCCCGCCTTCGGCCCGGGATGCAGCTGCAGGCCGGCCATGAGCGCGGGGCGCGACAGATCGACGTGCGAGGCCCCGGCCGGCTCGGGCAGCGGCCCGACCTCGCGCTGCACGCCCGTGGCGGGCAGTGCCGGGGCGAGCCGCGGCACGGTCCGGCCGGCGATCTTCGCAGCGCCACCGCCGCCGGATGCGAACCCCCCGCCGAGCGCCACGCCCGCACCGATGCCGGCGAGCACGACGAGCCCGACGAAGAGCCACAGGCCCGGGCGCCGCCGCCGGCGCAGCGTGCCCGCCCGCGCCGGGCGCCTACGCGGCGGCTTCGGCGGCCTTGACGACGGGCTCGGCCGCGTCAGCTCCAGCCTCGGCCGGGTCGGGTGCGCTCTTGGCGCCCTCGCGCGCCCACGGCTCATCGAACTCCACCCGCCACTTGCCCTCCTCGCTCTGCTGCAGCGCAAGCTTGGCACGGAACGAGCGCCCGCTGCGCCCCTTGAAGCCGGTCACCGGCTTCGCCGTCCGTCCTGTCGCGATGAGCTCCTTGGCGACCGCCATCGGCAGCGTCTTGCCGGCCTTGGACTTCCAGATGACAAAGCCGCAACCGGGATCCTCGCGTGACCAGCAGGAGAACCCCTTGCGGTTCTCGACGATGTCGTGGCCGCAGACGGGGCACGGACCGAGGTTCGCGCGCGGGATGCGGACGTCCTTCAATTTCGCGTCCAGCTCGGCCACTGTGGACTCGGCGAAGCCCTTGATGTCGGCCATGAACGTCTTGCGCGGCTCCTCGCCGCGTTCGATCTTGCCCAGGCGCTGCTCCCAGTCGCCGGTCATCGACGGCGAGGTGAGCGGGTGCTCCCCGAGCAGGCGGATGACGTTCAGGCCCTTCTCGGTGGCGACGAGCGAGCGCGCCTCGCGCTCGACGTAGCCGACGTCGATCAGGCGCTCGATGATCGAGGCGCGCGTGGCCGGCGTGCCGATCCCCGACTCCTTCATCGCCTCGCGCATCTCGTCGTCGTCGACGAGCCGGCCGGCGGTCTCCATCGCGCCGAGCAGCGACGCGTCGGAGTAGCGCCGCGGCGGCTGGGTCTCCTTCTCGGCGGCGCTGACGTCGCGGGTGTCGACGACCTCCTCGCGCTCGAGCTTGGGCAGCTGCTGGTCGCGGCCCTCGTCGTCGTCGGTCGCACTGCTGGACTCGGCGAGCTCACCGTAGACCCCGCGCCAGCCC
The DNA here is from genome assembly GCA_038258125.1 of Solirubrobacterales bacterium. GTDB lineage: Bacteria > Actinomycetota > Thermoleophilia > Solirubrobacterales > Solirubrobacteraceae > CADCVQ01. The sequence continues at coordinate 6,282 of JBBSQG010000048.1, read as the reverse complement.
GGCACCAACAGGACCTTCCCTCGCGTGCGGAAGATGTGGCCCGCCACGGTCGTCTCGACCTTCGTGTTCTCAAAGACGGCGTCGGGATGGAAGACGGCGAGGAAGCGGCGCGCGACGAGGTCGAAGATGCGGCGGTCGTCGTCGGACAGCTTGTCGAGGTTGTGCGGCGAGTTCGTCGGGATGATCGCGTGGTGGTCGCCGACCTTGTCGTCGGCGACGACGCGCTGCAGGGGCAGCAGGTCCAAGCCCTGGACGTAGGCCGCGGCGGCCTGGTACTCGCGTGACGCACCGCCGACGTGGCCGGCGATCGGCTTGAGCTCGGCGATCATGTCGCTCGTCAGGAAGCGCGAGCTCGTCCGCGGATAGGTGAGGACCTTGTGCTCCTCATAGCACCGCTGGGCGGCGGCGAGCGTGCGGCGGGCGGTGAAGCCGAAGCGGCTGTTGGCCTCGCGCTGCAGCGACGTGAGGTCGTACAGCAGCGGCGCTTTCTCGGTGCGCTTCTTGCGTTCCAGCTGGGTGATCTCGCCCGTCTGGCCGACGACGGCGGCGACGACGGCGTCGGCCTCGGCGGCGGACTTGATCCGGGGCTTGGAGCCGTCGTGGTAGCGGCCCTCGTACTTGCGCTCTCCGGGTGCCTCGAAGAGCGCGTCGACGAGCCAGTAGGGCTCGGGCACGAAGGCGCGGATCTCCTCCTCGCGGCGCGTGATGATCGCCAGCGTCGGCGTCTGCACGCGGCCCAGCGAGACCGCGCCGTCGAACGACGAGCGCAGGCGAATCGTGGCGGCGCGGGTGGCGTTCATGCCGACGATCCAGTCAGACTCCGAGCGCGAGCGCGCGGCCGCCTCGAGCCTGGCGAACTCCTCGGCGGGGCGCAGCTCGGTGAAGGCGCGCTGCATCGCGGCCTTCGTCATCGACGACAGCCAGAGGCGCTGGACGGACTTCTTGGCCGCGGCCTTCTCGAACAGGTAGGCGAAGATCAGCTCGCCCTCGCGGCCGGCGTCGCAGGCGTTGACGACCGTGCCCACGTCGTCGCGCTTGAGCTGCTTGGTGACGACCGCCATCTGCTTCTTGGAACGCTCGTCGCGCACGACGAGCTTGAACTTGTCGGGCACGATCGGCAGGTCTGCCATCCGCCAGCGCTTGTACTTGGCGTCGTACTCGTCGGGCTCGGCGAGCTGGACGAGGTGGCCCACGGCCCAGGTCACGACGTGCTCGGGGCCCTCGAGGTAGCCCTCCTGCTTCTGAAACGGGCCGGGCAGGACGCGCGTGAGGTCGCGGCCGACGGACGGCTTCTCGGCGATGACGAGTGTCTTTGGGTCGGACAAGGGGCGCAGGGTAGCGCTCCCGCCGCGGGTCTCCGCCGGGTATCGCCCCCGCTCAGCCCACGCAGGGACCGGTGTCGACGGGACCGCGCGCCTTGCTGAGCGCCTCGCGCACCGTCCCGTTGGGCACTGCGTAGCCGCCAGAGCTGCCGACGAGCTTGGAGAACACCGTCCCCGACACCCGGCCGGCGACGTCGACGATCGGCCCGCCCGAGTTGCCGGGCTGCACGTCGGCGCGAAACTGCGTCACGGTGCGCCGCACGAGCCGACGCCCGTAGGCGTCGTGGGCAAGCACCGGCCCGGTGGCGCCGACGCGCGCCGGCAGCACCTTGTACGGACCGTTGAGCGGGAAGCCGAGCACCGCGCCCGGCTCGGTGACCTTCACGTCGCGCGAGAAGCGCAGCGCCGGTCGGTCGAGCGACGGCACGCGCAGGACCGCGAGGTCGTTGGTGCGGTCGAAGGCGATCGCGGTCGCCTTGAGGCGGTCGCCGGAGCCGTTGGGCTCGACCGAGGTGCGGCCCGATCCAGCAACGACGTGCGCGTTCGTCACGACGATGCCGGGACCGGCCACCCAGCCCGAGCCGGCGACGCCGAGGCCGCAGGAGCTCGACAGCACCCGCACGACGGACCGTCCGGCCGCCTCGATGTCGGGGTCGCGGGCGACCGAGTCGCGCGGCGCCGGGACGTCGACCTGTGGACCGCGCACGCTCGGCAGCGGATCGAACCGCGCGAGTGCCTTGAGCACGCGATCGGACGGGAGGATCCGGTTGAGCTCCTTGAGGATCTCCGAGCGCTGGATCGTCGTGCGGTACTCGCGCACCCCTGGCGTCTGCAGCACGATGACGCGGACCAGCCAGGCGAGGCCGAGCGCGAGCGCGATCGCCAGCAGGCTGCCGAGCAGCCCGTCGAACAGCGCGAAGGCGGGCGAGCGGATGCCCGACCGCAGCGAGCCCGCGATCCCCTCCGCCCCGGCCGACAGGATGACGCCGCCGACGAGCGCGCCGAGCAGGCCGAAGAGCGGCGCGAAGGGCGACGCGTTGCCCTCCTCCAACAGGTTCGGACCGAAGCGCGTGCCGAGGTAGGCCCCGCCCGCAAAGCCGGCGAGCGACAGCGCACCGATGACGAATCCGCGCGAGAAGCCGACCAGCCCGAAGAACGCGGCAAAGACGACGATGACGATGTCAATTGCGGTCACAGAGGCACGTGGTCAATCAAGGCTGACAGGAAATGGCGTCGGTACGTCCGCGAGCAGGCCATAGTTCTGCGACATGCTCGTCCGTTCGCTACTCGGTCACCGGACCCCTCCTGCCCGTTTGGTGATCTTCGCAGGCGTCCTCGTCGCGGCGGTGCTCGTCGTCGCGATGCTGCTGTCGCTGACCGGCGGACCGCCCCCCGAGCAGACCAGTGCCAAGCGCTACGTCGCGGCATGGGCGAACGGCGACTACGCAGCGATGCACGCCGAGCTCAGCGCGAACGACCAGCGCGCGATCGGGCTGCGGCAATTCACCGAGAGCTACCGCACCGCGGCCACGACGGCCACGCTGACGGCGACTGTCGCCGGCACGGTCGGCTCGCCCAAGGATGGCGTCGTCGCGGTGCCGATGACGGTGCGCACGCGGATCTTCGGGACGATCCGCGCGGACCTGCGCCTGGAGTTCTCCGGCGCCGACGACGACCCCCGGGTCAGCTGGTCGCCGCGGCTGCTGTTTCCCGGGCTGGCCAGCGGCGAGCGCCTGACCCGCAAGACGCAGCTGCCGCGCCGCGCGTCGATCCTCGCGCGCAACGGCAGCCCGCTGGCGTCGGGGGAGGACCGCACATCGCCGATCAGCGACGTCGCCTCCTCGATCGTGGGCACGCTGGGCCCGCCCCCGCCCGAGCGGCTCGCCCACCTGCGCGAGCTCGGCTACCCCGACGACGCGGTCGTCGGCGTCACCGGCCTGGAGCGCGTCTTCCAGGACCGCGTCGCGGGCATCCCGGGCGGCGAGCTGCGCGGCGGCAGCCGCGTGCTCGCGCGGACGATCGCGCGACCCGCCAAGGCGGTGCACTCATCGATCGATCCCGACGTGCAGCGCGCAGCCGTCGCCGCCAAGGGCGCGCGCCTGGGCGGCGTGGCCGCGATACGGCCGCGCACGGGCGAGATCCTCGCGCTGGCCGGGATCGCCTTCTCGGGCCTGCAGCCGCCGGGCTCCACCTTCAAGATCGTCACGCTCACCGGCGTCCTGGAGAACAAGCTGGCGGGACCGAACTCGGTCTACCCCGTGGAGACGAAGGCGACGATCGCCGGCGTCGAGATCGAGAACGCCAACGGCGAGTCCTGCGGCGGCAGCCTGCGGCTGTCCTTCGCGCACTCCTGCAACTCGGTGTTCGCGCCGCTCGGCTCGCGACTGGGCCCCGAACGGCTCGTGAAGACCGCCGAGGCGTTCGGCTTCAACACCGACCCGGGGATCCCGGGTGCGGCGACGAGCACGATTCCCGGGGCCGACGAGATTGGCGACGGGCTCGCGGTCGGCTCTTCGGCGATCGGCCAGGGACGCGTGCAGGCGACGGCGCTGCAGATGGCCTGGGTGGCGGCGACGATCGCCGGGGGCGGCAAGCGCCCGCGGCTGACGCTCGAGCGCGGCAAGCCCGTCAAGCGCACCCAGGTCGTCGACCCCGGCGTCGCGCGGATGGTGGGCCGCTTCATGGAGTCCGTGGTCAAGGAGGGGACCGGCACCGCGGCCCGGATCACGAACGTGCGCGTCGCCGGCAAGACCGGCACCGCCGAGTTGCGCGACACGAGCCAGCCCGACTGCACCCCGAGCCCCGATCCCGCCGCCGCTCCCTGCCCGCCGGTGGTGCCCAACGACCCGACCGACACCGATGCCTGGTTTGCCGCCTACGCTCCGGCGGGCGAACCACGCGTCGCGGTCGGAGTGCTGCTCGTCGAAGCCGGCGCGGGCGGCGAGACGGCGGCGCCGGTCGCCAAACAGGTGCTCGTCGCGGGGCTCAAGGCCACGCGCTAGGTGCTGGCCGCCGGAAGCTCCGTGGAGCTCGCCGGGATGCCCGGCTGGGATCTGACGGTCGCCGGTGGCCCGCCTACGTGCTGGTGGCACGCGGGCGGGCGCCGGCGGCCGTCAGGCACAGATCGGGCGCCCGGAGAGACCGCGGAACTTGCGGCGGGGAGTACCAAGGGTCCGGGCCGCACCCTGCGGTGCGCGCCCGAAGCGTCTACACGTCGAGGTCGATGATCCCGGTCTGGTCGGACTTCGAAGACTCGATCTTCAGCTCCAGCGGCCGGTTGTCGAGCGCGGCGAGCGTGAGCTTGAAGAGCAGCATCGAGCCCTGGTTGGCTGTGTTGAAGCCCGGCGTATCGGGCAGCGGCGCGAGCTCGCCGCCCGGGATCGGGTCCGTCGAGCGGTACGCGAAGCGGTTGGTGTCCTCGAGCAAGAGCGGCTTGAAGACGTCCTCCTGCGTGTCGATGATCTCGATGTCGCCGGATGGGCTGAGCGGCTGGTCGGACTCGTTCTCGACCTGCATGAAGACGCCGAACCAAACCTCGTTGGGCTTGAGCTCGCGCTCTCCTGCCGGCACACCGACGAGCAGGTTGCGGTCCTGGATGTCGTCGGGATTGAGCTGGCGCGAGCCCTGCACCTGGTACTTCAGATCGCCGAGCGGCAGGTAGAACCCCTCGTTCTCGATCTGGATGACCTTGGCGTGCTCGTCGAGGTGGTTGCCGCAGGCCGCGAGTCCGCCGGAGGCGAGCAGGACGGCGAGAGCGGCGAGGGGGCGGCGGGCGCGACGGATCACGGGCGGGAAACCTACAGCCTGAAGCCGCTGGCAGGCTTGCGTGCCCCGCCGGCGACCGTGGGGTGCTCCCCGCGACCGTCGCCCGATTCGAGGATCGAGCGCAGCCGTTCGAGTGCCCGCTCGTGGCAGCGGGTGGTCGCCACGCGCACGCGCAGGAGCTTCTCCATCAGCTCGTCGGACTTCAGCACCGGCGTCGACTCGGTCTCGAAAGTGACCTTCGTCCGGCCGTTGCCGGCGTCCTCCAGCGTCCACGTCGTGCGAGAGGAGATGCGGTTGAAGCGCCCGCCGCGGCCGGTCGCCAGGATCCGCTCGGGCGGCGTGACCTCGGCGAACGTGATGTCGCCGTAGGAGAAGCGATCGAAGCGCGACTTGACGCGAAACCGGGCGCCCGCGCCGCGGCCGTAGGAATCTTCGCGGGTCAGATGCCATTCGACCATGCAGTGGTCGCTGAACTCGGCATGGTTGGCCACGTCGGCGAGGTACTCGAAGACCGCCTCGCGTGGCTTGGCGATCGTCGTCGTGAGGGTGATCGGCTCCATCGCAGCCGCAAATCTACCCGCGCAGGCGATCGTGAGCGTTGCCGGCCGGCAAAGACGGCGTCGCGCCGGCGACGCTACAGGCGACGCACGCGCACGGCGTTGCCGTGCTCGCTGTGACGCACGCGCTCGGCGGCGACCGGCTCGTCGCGGCGCAGTGGCCGGCACAGCTCGCAGGCTGTCACGCCGCCGGCGTAGCGGTACAGCGTCTCGCCGACGAGCGGCGAGCGCCCGCAGTCCGCGCAGCCGTCACGCACGTCGGTCAGCGCGCCGACGCTCTTGCGCAGCAGCATGCGCTCGAGATCCTGCTCGTCGATCGTCACAGCCGGGCGCGCCATAGCGCCTGCTTCTGCGCCGCGCGCCCGCTTCCTGCGAAAGACGTTGAGAGTAGGTTTAGGTCTGGGCCGAAGATGGGTAGACGGCCCTGCCCCGGGTCGGTTCGGTTCGGTTCGGCCAAGGTCTTGCTGGCTTGACGCCGTCGTCATCATTGGCAGCGGCCCGGTGCTGTTGCGCTGCTGGATCCACAGGCGAAGGGAGTGTCGGTATGGAGTCGCTCACATCTGGAACGCTCGCTGGTACAGGAACGTTCCGCTGCGAGATCTGCGGCCATGTGCTGGAGATGGCCTCGGGTCACCGCT
>JBBSQG010000047.1:0-12106 GCA_038258125.1 Solirubrobacterales bacterium | reverse complement strand
GCGGGCGCGGGCGCGGGCGCGGCCGCAGCGGGTTCGGGCGCCGCGGCGGGTGGGGCAGTGGCTTCCGGCGCCGCGGCGGCGGCCGGGGCAGCTGCCGTGGCCTCGGTCGCGGCGGCGGCAGCCTGCGTCGCCTCGGCCTCGGCGGCCTGTGCCTTGGCGGCCTCGGCCGCTTCACGCTCGGCGGCGGCGGCGGCCTCTCGGGCGGCGGCCTGCTCAGCCTCGCGGGCGGCGCGTGCCTCGGCCTCGCGACGGGCAGTCTCCTCGGCCTCCTTGCGAGCGTTCTCCTCGCGCTGGCGGAAGGCCTGGTTGCCCTCGCCGACGACGTCGCCGATCGCCCGCGTGATCAGCGCACACGAGCGGATCGCATCGTCGTTGCCAGGGATGACGTAGTCGATCCCGTCGGGGTCGCAGTTGGTGTCCACGAGGCCGATGACCGGGATCCGCAGGCGCTGCGCCTCGCGGACGGCGATCTCCTCGACCTTGAGGTCGATGACGACCATCGCGTTCGGCGTGCGCGTCATGTTCTTCACGCCGCCGAGGTTCGCGCGCAGCTTGACCAGATCGGCCTCGGCCGCCATCCGCTCACGCGTCGGCAGCAGCGCGAGCTGGCCCTCGGTCTCGAAGCGCTCGAGGTCGTGCAGGCGCTTGATGCGCTGGTTGATCGTCTGGAAGTTCGTCAGCAGGCCGCCCAGCCAACGGTGGTTGACATACGGCATGCCGGCCGCCTCTGCGACGTCCTTGACGGCGTCGCGGGCCTGCTTCTTCGTGCCGACGAACAACACGGTGCCGCCGCGGTGGGCGACCTCCGAGGCGAACTCCTGCGCCTCACGCAGCAGCCGCTCGGTCTTGAGCAGGTCGATGACGTAGATACCGCCGGTCTCGCCGTGGATGAACCGGCGCATCTTGGGGTTCCAACGGCGGGTCTGGTGGCCGAAATGCACGCCGGCCTCCAGCAGCTCCTTGATCCCGATCTGGGCCATGGATGAAGCTCCTTAGGTGATGCTGCTCGATGAGATTCCACCGGCGCGCGCGGGACCCAAGCCTGCAAGGGCCGGGCAGGACCGCGTCGCTGAAACCCAGTGGGGTCGTAGGGACGTCGAATGCGTTCCCGGCCAGTTTACGCAAGGTTCCCCCCGAGGTACGTTGTCCTAGTCACGAGCCGGGTCCTCCCTTCCCCTACCTCCGGTGGGCTCGATTCGTGACGTGGGGCGGCGGGGCGGCCTTTGGACGGGCCGCCCCGCCTACTATTCCCCGGCGCGCGCCAGCGCCGCGACGAGATCGTCGGGCAGCGGCGAAGCGATGTCGACGGGATCGCCGCTGACCGGATGCGCGAATGCCAGACGGGCCGCGTGCAGGAACTGCCGCGCCAGCCCATAGAGGTCCTTGTGCCCGTACTCGCGGTCGCCGCAGACCGGGTGGCCGATCGCGCGCAGGTGGACACGGATCTGGTGCGTGCGGCCGGTCTGCAGGCGGACACGCAGCAGCGTCGCCTGCGCCAGCGTGCGCTCGATCTCGAAGTGCGTGATCGCCTCCCGGGGAACGTCGGTCTCGGTCGACATGAGGATCCGCACGCGCCGGTCGCGCCCGATCGGCGCCTCGATCGTGCCGCTGCGCGCCGGCGGCCGGCCCTCGACGAGGGCGAGGTACTCGCGCCGCAGCTCACGCCGCGCGAGTGCCTCCTTCAGCGCTCGGTGCACCGTGTCGCTCTTGGCGACGACGAGCAGCCCCGACGTGTTGCGGTCCAGCCGGTGCACGATGCCGGCGCGCCACGGGTCGGGGCCGCCTGCTGCCCGGCCGGCCAGCGCCTGGGCGAGCGTGCCCTCACGGTGCCCGCGCGCGGGGTGCACGACGACGCCCGCGGGCTTGTCGACGACGATCAGGTGGTCGTCCTCGTAGGCGACGGCGAAGTCCGCAACCGCAGCGCCGGCGGCCGGCGCCACGCTGGCCTGGGGCGAGTCGTCGACCGTCACGTGCTCGCCGGCGCTGATGCGGTGGTTCTTGCGCACCGTCGCGCCGTCGACGAGCACGCGCCCGGCGACGATCAGACGCTGCGCGCGCGAACGCGAGCCGAGCTGCTCGGCCAGCAGCACGTCGAGCCGCTCGCCCGCCGCGTCAGGGTCGAGCTTGACCTCGTTCTCCACGTTCCACCACCACCAGGAGGATGATGACGCCGACGGTGATCGCCGCGTCGGCGACGTTGAACGCCGGCCAGTGGGGAATCTTGAGGAAGTCGATGACGGCGCCCTCGCGCACGCGGTCGACGATGTTGCCCAGCGCGCCGCCGAGCAGCATGCCGGTCGGCAGCCAGACGAGCGGCCGGCTCGCATTGCGCACGAAGTACACGAGCAGCGCGGCGAGCGCGACCGCGATGACGATCGAGACGATGACCCCGCCGTCCTGCAGCTGGCCGAACGCTACCCCGCTGTTGCGCGTGTTGACGAGCTTGACCGGGCCCAGCAGGTCGCGCTGCTCGCCGCGTAGGAGCGCGTCGGTGACGAGCGCCTTGACGACCTGGTCGAGTGCCAGCACGCCGACGAGGACCAGACCCGCACGGATCGACGCGCCTCGCATCGACGGCGGGGCTGTGGCCGCGCTCACCCGCGGATGAGATTGATGATGATGCCGCCGACGATCTGCAGCAGCAGGATCCCGACGATCGGGCTCACGTCGACGGGGCCGATCGGCGGGATGAAGCGCCGGAACAGGCCGAGGTAGGGCTCGGTGACATCGCGCAGGAATCCGAGCGCTGCGCTGGACCACTTCGAGTACGGGATCTTTCCGCCGAACGCGAAGATCAGCGACGTCACGATGTAGGCGAAGATCATGATCAGGTAGACGATCAGCAGCGCGTTGAGGAAGTCCGCGATCGACTCGCGCGCGGTCGCCAGGACGAAGAACGCGGCCGCCGTCATCGGGCCACCACCGCCTGCATCGCGTCGTCGAACGCCGCCCGCAGGCCGCCGTGCTCGAGCGCGGCGAGGCCACGCGCGGTGATACCGCCAGGCGAGGTGACCATCCGGCGCACCGCCAGCGTGTCCATCCCGCGTGCCTGCAGCAGCGCGGCGGTGCCGCCGATGCTCGCCGCGACGAGCTCGCCGGCGACATCGGCCGGCATCCCGGCGCGCACGCCGGCGTCGACCTGCGCCTCGGCGACGAGCGCGACGTAGGCCGGCGCGCAGCTCCTCAGCCCGGTCGCGATCTCGAACTGCGACTCGTCGAGGTCGACGACCAGGCCGACCCGCCCGAAGAGCGCCATCGCCTGCTCCTGCAGCGCGGGATCGGCGTCCGCGTCACGTGCGTGGCAGGTGACGCCGGCCCGCACCTCGACCGGGACGCTCGGGATCATCCGCACGACCGGGGTCGCGCCGTACGCGGCGCGCAGCGCGGCGAGCGGCACGCCGCCGAGGATCGAGATGACGCCCTTGGCCATGCCCTCCAGCGACGCGGCCACGCGCTCGAGGCCCTGCGGCTTGTGCGCGAGGACGATGACGTCGGCGCGCTCGGCGAGCTCGGCGTTGGAGGTGACGGCCTCACCGCCGACCGCCGCCACGAGCGCCTCGGCACGCGACCGGAACAGGTCGTGGACGAGCACGGGCTCACCCCAGCCGACTGCGAGAGCCGTCGCCATATTGCCCGCGCCGATGATGCCGATCTGCATAAGTCCGGGAACCCTAGTTCACGCCACCCTGACGAGGCGATTTCGGATGCCTGGGTGGTCCGGCAGCCGAGGGACAGTGCACTCGCACGGACTTCGGCTGCCGGGCCGCCCAGGCGCCGAAAGCGTCCGTCAGGACTGGTTGAAGAAGCCCTTTTCGATGAGCTCGGCCTTCTCCTCGGCCGAGATCTGCACGTTGCGCGGGGTGAGCATGAAGACCTTGTGCGCGATCCGCTGCATGCCGCCGTCGAGCGCATACGTGAGCCCGCTGGCGAAGTCGATCAGGCGCTTGGCGAGGTCGTTGTCGGTCGCCTGCAGGTTCAGCACGACCGGGATCGACTGCTTGAACTTGTCGGCGACCTGCTGGGCGTCGTTGAACGATTTCGGGATGACGAGATGCACGCGTACATCGCCGCCGTTGCGAGCCCGCTCGACCGGCCGCAGGACCGTTGTCGGGCGTCCCCCGCCGCCACCGCGCGGCTCGTCGTCGGCGAAGATGTCGTCGAAGTCGTCGCGGGGCCGGCGGCGCGGCGCCAGGCGGCGCACGTTCGGGCGCTCGCGATAGCGGTCCTCCATGTCGGCCTCCGGCTCTGATGGTGCTTGATGGCCACGTTCGCGCTCGCGCTCACGTGCCTTCTCGGCCTCTTCATGGCGCTGGCGCTCGACCTCGTACTCGTCGACGTACGCCCGCTCCTCAGCGAGGCCGAAGTAGACGAGCGCGCGATGCCAGGAGTCTGTGAACGCCATGCCAGAGGAAAGGTTAGACCTCGCCGGGCGATCTCCTGCATGGTTCAGACCACAGCTTCGTGCCGATCCGAACGAGCGTAGCTCCCTCCTCGACGGCGATCTCGTAGTCCTGCGTCGTGCCCATCGACAGCTGCGCCAGCCCACGCTCGGCGGCGATCTCGCGCAAGGCCGCGAACCAGCGCCGGCTGTCGTCGGGCCGCTCGGCGAGCGGGGGCATCGTCATCAGACCCTCGACAGGCACCGGGCAGCGCTCCAGGAAGGCGTCCAGCTGCGCGGGCGCGACGCCGTCCTTGCCCGCCTCGCCGGCGATGTTCACCGCGACGAGCACGCGCAGATCGGGCGTCGCGTGCCTGCGCAGCTGCTCGAGCACCGAGTCGCTGCAGACCGAGTGGATGCGGCGCACGAGCGGCACGATCTGCTTGATCTTGCGGCTTTGCACATGCCCGATGAAATCCCACGTGAAGCGGTCGCCACAGGCGGCGACCTTCGCCTCGAGTTCCTGCACGCGGTTCTCGCCGGCGACCGTCACGCCGCCCTCGGCGAGCGCGGCAAGCTGGGCGACGGGCACGTACTTCACGGCCGCGACGACCTCGATCTCGCCTGCGTCGCGCCCGGCGCGGTGGGCGGCGGCCACGATGCGCTCGCGCACATCGGCGAGGTTCGCGCGGACGCGATCGGCCGTCAGGCCCTCGATCGTCGCAGTCAATCGCCGGCGGGCGCGCTGTCGGCGACGCGCCAGACCGCGCTCGCCTGGCGCCCGGTGTCCTTCGTGTCGCCGCCGTAGTCGCGGCGATGGGAGTGAAACAGGCTGCGCGGCGCGCACATCGTGCAGATGTCGACGTCGTGGACCTGGTCGAGCGGGATCTTCGCGTGCTGCAGCTGCAGGCGCGCGACGTTCTTGAGGTGCGCGTGGTTGCTCAGGCGCGCGGTGCCGCGCGGGTAGCGCATGAACGAGCGGTGCACCCACGTGTTCACCTCGTAGCAGCAGACGCCGATGCTCGGCCCGATCGCCGCCTGGATCTCGGTCGCTCCGGCGTCGCGCAGCTTCTCGACGCCCTTGCGCAGCACGTCGGCGGCGAGGCCCTTCCAGCCGGCGTGGATCATCGCGACGCCCTCGGGCGCGATCAGCGCGACCGGCAGGCAGTCGGCAGTCACAACGATGGCGGCGTAGTCCTGGAGCGTCGTCGCGATGCCATCGGCCTCGGCCTTGGCGGCATCCGGCTCGGGTGCCTGCGTGACGACCACGACCTCGGAGCCATGGACCTGCTTGACCTCCAGCCAGCGTTCCTGGGGCACGCCGATGAGCTCCCCCACGCGACGGCGGTTCTCCTCGACGGCGGGCATGTAGTCGTTCGTGTCCAGGCCGACGTTGAGCTCCTCGAACGGCTCGCCGGAGACGCCGCCGCGGCGCGTGAAGAACATCGCGCGTCCGCCCGGAAGCTCGACGCCGATGTGATCGCCGACGGCCCTGAAGGGCGGCTGCAGGCGGTCGCCCCAGACGTTGCGCGACCGCATCTGGGTGGCGACCTGCTTCTTGAGCTGTTGTTTGGGAGCCGTCGGCATCTGGCTCATTTGTAGCATGGCGTCACGATCGGTCAGCGTCTTGCGAACCGGCCAGCGCAGCCCGCAGCTCGGCCTCGCGACCGGCGTCGAGCCCGCCGTCGAGGCGCAGGTCCAGCACGGCGCGCAGCCGGCGGCCGATCTGCGGCCCCTCCGCCAGCCCCGCCGCGATCAGATCGTCGCCGGTGATCTGCAGGCCGACGTGGCGCAGCTTCGCCAGCCAGCGCCGCGCCGGCTCGGGCGCCCCGCGGGCACCGGCCAGCGCGACCGCCTCGACGGGCAGGTCGCGCAGCTCCCGTGCGATCTCCGAGGCGGGGCGCGATGCGCCGCCGTCGGGTTCCAGCGCCGGCGCGGCGACGCTCGTGCGCACGGTCGCGCGCTCGGGGGCGGTGAACTGCAACCGCGCCAGCCAGCCGTCGTCTGCGGGCGCCGGCAGCGCCGCCGCGAGCACGAGCAGGTCGCGGCGCCCCTCGCCGGGTGGCAGCAGCCCCAGCGCGCGCTCGGTCAGCGCCCGGTCGGGCACCAGCCAGGGCGCGGCGCCGATCGCGACCGCCGCAGCGAGCGCCGCCACCGGGTCGGGCTCGGTTATCGCGAGCCGCAGCTCGTTGCCGATCCGCGGACCCGACAGCGTCTGGAGCGCCCCAGCGGCGACGGCCTCGGCGGCGAGCCGCGCCGTGTGCTCCTCGATCACGAAGCCCAGCCGCGCCGCGTAGCGGGCCAGGCGCCACAGGCGCGTCGGGTCGTCGACGAAGCTCGCATCGTGCAGGACGCGCAGCCGTCGAGCGCGCAGGTCCTCCTCGGCGTGGGGCGCGCAGCGCAGCTCGCCGTCGGACAGATCCAGCGCCAGCGTGTTGACGGTCACGTCGCGGCGCAGCAGGTCCTCGGCGAGCGAGGCAGGCCGCACGTCGGGCAGCGCGCCGGGCCGCGCGTAGCTCTCGGCGCGCGCGCTGGCCAGGTCCCAGCGACACTCGCCCGCGCGCACCGTCGTTGTGGCGAAGCGATCGTGGACGATCGCGTCCGCGTCGCCAGCGAGGCGCGCCGCGAGCGCGCCGATGTCGCCCTCCACGACGACGTCGAGCTCGCCCGGCACGCGTCCGAGCAGCAGATCGCGGACGGCCCCGCCGACGAGATGCACGCCGGGCATGCCGGCCGCGGCGTCGAGCAGTCGCCGCCCGCAGGGCAGCGTCCGAAGTCGCTCGCACAGATCGTCCATCGCGACAGTCTCGCGCCAGCGCTGGACGGACGGCGGCGAGCGGCGAGCGCGACCCGCCCGATCTCTACCATCCCCCTGGTGAGCCCTTCGCCCCGCGGCGAGCGTCCGCTTCCGCGGCTCGCGATCGGGGCTGTGCTTCTCGTGCTCGGAGTCGGCGTCGCGCTGGCGGTGTTCAACCGCGACGACAACACGTTCAACCCGGACGTCGGCTTCGTGGACACCAACGAGGACACGGCCCCCGCGACCGCATCGCGTCCTCGAGCCGACGACCATCCCGCCGACGACGGCTTCTCGTGGCCAATCTATGGCTACTCCAAGGCACGCACGCACCATCTCCCGATCCGCAGCCCGCCGCGGCCGCCCTACCGGCAGGCATGGGCGGTGCGCGGCACGGTCCTGCTGGAGTTCTCGCCCGTGCTATGCGGCCGTCGCGTCTACCTGCTCAAGAACGACGGCGCGCTCTACGCGATCTCCCGTGCCACGGGCCGGATCAGCTGGAAGCGCAAGCTGGGATCGCTCGCCGCGGCCTCGCCCGCCTGCCACCGCGGCACGATCTACGCGGTGCTGCTCAAGCGCTTCAGCGCCAGCGGCGGCGGCCGCGTCATCGCAGTGACGGCGAAGTCGGGCCGCACACGCTGGTCTCGGCGGCTGCCCAGCCGCTCGGAGTCCTCTCCACTGATCGATCGCAACCGCTTGTACATCGGCACCGAGGACGGGACCGTCTACTCGCTGCGCACGCGCGACGGCGCCGTGCGCTGGCGCGCAAAGGCGGCCGGCGCGGTGAAGGGCGCGATCGCGCTCGACGCCAACAAGCTCTACTTCGGCGACTACGGGGGCAAGGTGCATGCGATCCGCCGTGCCAACGGCGCGAAGGTCTGGGAGAAGTCGCCCGCGAGCGGCACGCTCGGGCTCGGCGCGGGCAACTTCTACTCGTCGGCCGCCGTCGCGTACGGCCGCGTCTACATCGGCAACACGAACGGCACCGTCTACTCACTGTCGACGGCCGACGGGAAGCTTGCCTGGAGCCGCGGCACCGGCGGCTACGTCTACGCGTCACCGGCCGTCGGCCAAGTCCGCGGTGGGCGGCCGACGGTCTACATAGGCTCCTACGACGGCAAGTTCTACGCGCTCAACGCGCGCACCGGCCGGCCGCGCTGGGTGCGCTCGCTGGGGTCGAAGATCTCCGGGGCGGCGTCGATCATCGGCGACCTCGTGTTCGTCTCAGACCTCGGCAGCACCTCGACCTGGGCGCTCGGTGCGCGGACGGGCGAGACCCTGTGGAAGACCCACCGGGGCGGGTTCAACCCGGCGATCAGCGACGGGCGACGGATCTACTTCACGGCCTACACGTCGCTGTTCGCGCTCGACCAGCAGGGGCGGCCCTTCGATGGCTCCGCGAAGTCACGCGCGCGGGCGGCGCAGGCCGCGGCGAAGCGGCGGGCGGCGCGGGCAAAGGCCGCCCGCCAGCGCGCCGCCAAGCGCGCGAAGGCCCGCGCTGCGGCGCGCCGCAAGCGCCAGCTGCGCTTCCGCTTCGCCCCGCACGGGCACCGTCACAGCGCGAAGGTCGGCTACGGGCGCAGCTGCCACCTGCACAAGCACGTCTACACCGTGCGCGGCAAGGCGATCGTGCTCAAGCACAACCACTGCCACACGCACACGCGGGCCAGGCGGTAAGGGCCCCGCCGGCCGGGCGCCGGCGACGTCAGGCGCGGACGGCGATGCCGGCCCCTGCGAGGTGCTCCTTGGCCTCGCGGATGCGGTACGTGCCGTAGTGGAAGATCGAGGCCGCCAGCGCCGCGTCGGCACCGGCGTCCAGCGCCGCCGCGAGATGCTCGAGCGTGCCCGCCCCGCCGGAGGCGATCACCGGCACGCCGACCGCCTCGGCAACCGCACGCGTGAGCTCGAGGTCGTAGCCGTCGTTCGTCCCGTCGCGGTCCATGCTCGTGAGCAGGATCTCGCCCGCGCCGCGCCGCACGCCCTCGCGCGCCCACGCGACGACATCAAGGCCCGTGGCAATGCGACCGCCTGCGACGAAGACCTCCCAACGTGACGTCGCCGGGAGGTCGGCGGATCCGGCCTCTCCGTCCTCCGTCACGACAGCAGAGGATCCGATGACCGCACGACGAAACCCGACATCCGGCCGCGCCTTGGCGTCGATCGCCAGCACGACGCACTGGGCCCCGAACACGTCGCCGAGCTCGCTGATGAGCTCGGGCCGCGCGACGGCCGCGGAGTTGATCGAGACCTTGTCGGCGCCGGCGTCGAGCACGGCCTGCGCATCATGCACCGAGCGGATGCCGCCGCCGATCGTGAACGGGATGAAGCACTCGTCGGCCACGCGGCGGGCGAGCTCGACGACCGTGTCGCGCTTGTCGCTCGTCGCCGTGATGTCGCGAAAGACGAGCTCGTCGGCGCCTTCGGCGTCATAGCGCGCGGCGAGCTCGACGGGGTCGCCGGCGTCGCGGATGTCGACGAAGTTCGTCCCCTTCACGACCCGTCCGGCATCGACGTCCAGGCAGGGTATGACGCGCTTGAGATGCACCAGCCGAGAGTAGTCCCCCGGAATTGGCGACGATCGGCTCAACCCTCCTACGGTGCCTGCCGATAGGACTCCCATGTCGACGAGCCCGCTGCGCATGATCCTGCTCGCCGCCGCACCCGCCGTCTGGCTCACCATCGCGCACCCGTCGATCGCGCGCAGCGCCGGGCTCGTCGCCGGCGTCGCGCTGGTCACCTGGGCCTCGCTGCGATTCACCGCGCGCACGCGGCCGCAGCGGCACCCAGCGTCGTACGCGCGGACCTCGACGCTCCGCCGTCGGCGCCGCCTCGCCCGGCGACCGGCCGGCCGCGGCCAGCGCGACGTGCGCTGCCCGGCAGGCCGCACCCCGCAACGACACGCCGCGCGACGTCCCATCGATCGCTGATCGCGCGCCACGTCAGGCGCGCGCTCGGGCCGGCTAGTCGCGCCGGGAGAGCGCGGCGATGCCCTCGGCGACCGTGAAGCGCCGCTCGTAGAGCGCCTTGCCGACGATCACGCCGCTCAGGTTGACCTCGCGCAGTGCGGCGAGCGCGACGAGGTCCTCGCGCCGGCCGATCCCACCGGAGTACATGAAGCGCCCGCGCACCACCCCGGCCAGGCGCCGCACCTCGTCGAGGTCCGGCCCGCCGAGCAATCCGTCCTTGTCGACGTCGGTGAAGACGAACGTGCGCACGCCGCGATCCTGGAGGCGCTCGACCGCGGCGGCCGCCGGCAGCGTCGTCGTCTCCGTCCAGCCGGCGGTGGAGACGAAGCCACCGCGAGTGTCGATGCTCACGACGATGCGCTCGCCGAAGCGCGCGACGACCTCGTCGAGGAAGTCGATGTCCTTGAATGCCGCGGTGCCGAGGATCGCGCGCGACGCGCCGGCGGCGATCGCGTCGGCGACCACGTCGACGCTGCGCAGTCCACCGCCGTACTGGACCGGCACACCGAGCTCGGCGACGATCTGCTCGAGGTGGTGCAGATTCTGCGGCGCGCCGGTCCGGGCACCGTCGAGGTCGATGACGTGCAGGCAGCGCGCCCCGGCATCGACCCAGGCACGGGCGGCCTCGAGCGGGCTGTCGGCGTAGACCGTCTCAGCGTCGAAATCGCCCTGCACGAGCCGCACGGCGCGGCCGCCGGCGATGTCGATCGCGGGATAGAGGATCACGCAGGGACGGCCGAGCAGATGCCGACGAAGTTGCGCAGCAGCGCGAGTCCGTGCGTCGAGGACTTCTCGGGGTGACACTGTGCGCCGAAGACGTTGCCCGACGCGACGAAGGAGACGAACGGCGAGCCGTACGCGCCGGTCCCGAGCACGATCGCCGGGTCGTCGGGCTCGGCCACGAACGTATGCACGTGGTAGAAGGCGGCCGGGTCGGGCAAGCCGTCGATCAACGGCGACGAGCGCGCCCAGCGCACGGCGTTCCAGCCGATGTGCGGCAGCTTCAGGCCTTGCGGGTCGAGCCTGACGATCTGCCCGGCGAGCAGCCCGAGCCCGTCGGCGCCCTCGTGCTCGTCGGAGCGCTCGAAGAGCAGCTGCATGCCCAGGCAGAGGCCGATGACCGGCTTGCCGGCCTGCGCGTGTGCCCGCACGACGTCGTCGAGGCCGAGCGCGCGCAGCCGCCGCATCGCCTCCGGGAAGGCACCCACGCCGGGCACGACGAGCCCGTCGGCCGCGCGCAGCTCGTCGGCGTCGGAAGTCTGGGCGATCGGCGTGCCGACGTGCTCGAAGGCCTTGGCCACCGAACGCCGGTTGCCCATCCCGTAGTCGACCATCGCGATCGCGGGCGGGGCGCTCATCCGGTCAGCGTGCCCTTCGTCGACGGGACGCCGGTCTCGCTGGGGTCGATCGAGATCGCCGCCCGCAGAGCGCGCGCGAACGCCTTGAACGATGCCTCGATCATGTGGTGGGCGTTCGTGCCCGCCTGGACCTCGAGATGCAGCGTGAAGCGTGCGTGGCTGGCGACCGCGCGGAAGAACTCCTCGAGCAGCTCGTGCTCGAAGCCGCCGGTCTCGCCGGCCGGTAGCCCACCGTCGGAGAGTGCGACGAATGGACGCCCCGAGACGTCTATGGCGCACATCGCGCGGGCCTCGTCCATCGGCACGACGGCGTGGCCGTAGCGGCAGATCCCGGCGCGGTCGCCGAGCGCCTCGTCGAGCGCTTGGCCGAGGACGATGCCGACGTCCTCCACGGTGTGATGGGAGCCGGTCTGCAGATCGCCCGTCGCCTGAACGGTGAGGTCCAGGCGGCCATGGCGCGCCAGCAGATCGAGCATGTGGTCCAGAAAGCCGACGCCGGTCTGGCGGGTGCCGCCGGCGCCGTTGTCGAGCGCGAGCTCCAGCGCTATGTCGGTCTCGCCGGTCCGGCGCTGCTTCTGAGAGGCGCGAATCGTGGTCACGACCGGGCATT